>JANONA010000413.1:0-2351 GCA_031420575.1 Nitrospirota bacterium
TTCTGCGGACTGATAACAGCCCGCAGAAGAAAGCGCTGCTGAAAAAAGGCGAGAGTCTCATCTGGAGCGCCGATGAGCGGTTTCTGCTGAGCTACGGCAGCGCCGGAGCGCTGAAGCTGATGCTGAACAATCAGGAACTGATGGTGAATGAACCCGGCAATGCGGTGGTCAGGGACCTGGTCATTATCGCATCAGGCCTTGTGATCAGAAAGAGCCGGCCTGAATACGCGCGACCGGCAAAGCCAAAAAAGAAGCCGGTTGCGGAACCGACGCAGCCTCCGCTTGCGGAGATGCCTGTCCGTGAGCAATAGCTTCCAGCGGCAGCCCCGCGGGAACAGCAGGCGGCGCCTGCGCCGTTATTGCAGGGACACCCGGATTAGCCTGCACCTCGGACATCGCAGGGCGGTTTTTTGAACGCTTTACTTTGAAAAAAACGTGTAACTACTCAGGTCAGTTACTTCGCTTCGTCGCAAGGAGCGCCGGGAATATCGCTTTTCTCGTCATCATCAGCGGTCGCGGCGCTTTCGCTTCGCCCGCGCCGTCCGGATGTTCTGATAACCGACACGGGAAAGGGCAATCGCGCTCTTGTTGCGCCGGCGTTCAGCAACCGACCTGAGAAGTTACCAAACCGTGCAAATTGAAACCCCCCATAAGTGCATAACACAACAGTTTTCCAAAACCGAAATTATTTCAGCATATTGATGTAAATAGTCTAAAGGGAGGGAATGATAGGAAATGCTACATCGCTATTCGAGAGTCATAATCATGGTGTTGTTCGTCGCAACCGTACTTTTTACGGTAAGTGCGGCGTTCGCAGCGTATGACGCAGCACCCGCTCCGGGAGCAGCCGTGCAAGAGACCGGTCATGGTGATGCCCATGCGGCTGTGTCGGCGCCGGTAGTACCGGCGTCAACCACACCCTGGTGGGTATGGCCGCTGGCATTGTTCGTCACCACATTTATCCTCGGCATTCTGGCTGTGCTCGGCGGCGTGGGCGGCGGCGTGCTGTTTGTGCCGATCGTAGGCGGGTTCTTCCCGTTCCATATTGACTTCGTGAGGGGCGCCGGTCTGCTCGTGGCGCTTGCAGGAGCGCTGGCTGCCGGGCCGGGTCTTCTCAAACGAAACCTGGCGAGCCTCAGACTGGCAATTCCCGTAGCACTTATCGCCTCGTCAGCGGCTATCGGCGGCGCCATGATCGGCCTCGCGCTCTCTGCTAATGTGATCAACACCCTTCTTGGCGCCACCATCCTATTCATCGTGGTCATCATGGCAACGGCCAGGAAATCGGATTTTCCCGTAGTGCCGAAGCCGGACGCGCTGTCTCAGAGCCTCGGGATCATGGGTATCTACCGGGAAGAATCGCTCGGTAAGGACGTGGAATGGACAGTCCATAAGACGCCGATGAGTCTGGCCCTCTTCGTCGTGATCGGCATCATGGCCGGCATGTTCGGTCTCGGCGCCGGCTGGGCGAACGTACCGGTGCTGAACTTGCTGATGGGCGCTCCGCTTAAGATATCGGTGGCCACGAGCAAGTTTCTGCTTTCGATCACCGATACCTCGGCCGCCTGGGTATATCTGAACCAGGGCGCCGTGCTTCCCATGATCGTGGTGCCATCGCTGGTGGGCATCATGCTCGGTTCCATCATAGGCGTGAAAATCCTCGCCAAGTCGAAGCCAAAGGCCATCAAGTGGATGGTCATCGGGCTCCTGCTCTTCGCGGGACTCAGGTCCCTGCTCAAGGGACTTGAAATCTGGAAATAGGAGGAACGAATAATGACAAACGAAAAAAACAAGGCATCGGAAGAACAGCTGGCATACGCAGGTGTTCTCAATATCGGAATGTGGTTCGGGCTTGCCATTCTGGTGATTACCTTCTTTGTTTACATATCGGGCGTGCTCCCGACCTTTGTGCCGATCGACGATCTGCCGAAGTACTGGACCATGAGAGTGCACGATTACAACGTTGCCCTGAACGCGCCCACGGGCTGGGGCTGGACAGCGCTGGCAGGGAAGGGTGATTACCTGAATTTTGTCGGCATCGTGATGCTGTCGGGATTGACCATTCTGTGCTATATGGCGATCCTGCCGATCTTGTACAGGAAAAAAGATACAGCCTATGTTGTTATCGCGATCGCCGAGATACTGGTGCTTTCGCTTGCAGCAAGCGGATTGTTGAAGGTCGGCGGACATTAAGAAAAACAGAATCATATCTGCTGTTGTGCAACGGGTGGCTTATGGGGAGAATAAGCCGCCCGTTTTGTTGTAGCTCCGCTAAGGCGCTGATGACGGCGCCCGAGAAGTTATGGTGTGACCCCGGAGAAATCTTTTAATGACATACTTAGGAGGGCACT
>JANONA010000414.1:0-4294 GCA_031420575.1 Nitrospirota bacterium
CCTGGCTCTTCTTGAGCTCCATGATCACGAGTTTGGCGACCGCCTTCAGCGTATCGAACACGCCGGCGCCGTCCACGGCACAGGCCTCGAAGTCAGGGACGCCCTTCGGATTCAGCACTTTTTTCATTTCCTCGAGCGGTACAACATTCGGCAGGTCCCGTTTATTATACTGGATGATGAAGGGTACTTTGTCCAGGTCGTATCCCTGTTCCGCAAGGTTGATGCCGAGGTTCTCGATGCTCTCGATATTGGCCTCCATGCGCTCGATCTGCGAGTCTGCCACGAACACCACGCCATCCACGCCTTTGAGAATGAGCTTGCGGCTCGCATCGTAGAACACCTGGCCGGGAACGGTATAGAGGTGAAACCGGGTCTTGAAGCCGCGGATCTCTCCCAGGGCGAGCGGGAGAAAGTCGAAGAACAGCGTCCGTTCGGTCTCGGTAGCCAGCGAGATCATCTTCCCCTTGCTGTCGGGGTTCGTCTTTTTGTAGATCCACTGCAGATTGGTCGTTTTCCCGCACAGGCCCGGGCCGTAGAAAACGATTTTGCAGCTGATCTCTCTCGACGAATAATTGATAAAAGACATGGGACGGTAATTCCTCTCCTTACTGCGCTCTGGGAATTTGCGAGGTTGGGTTAACCGAAGAGCTTGTCAATATCTTCGTCGGTGATCTCCGCAAAGGGGGAGCCCGCTGCTTTGCCGGAACCTTTTTCTGTTTCCACTTTTTGAAGGAGCTGGTTGAATATGCCGCCCAGCAACTCGGTGCTCTTCTTGACCCGGAGCCGCACAAGACCGAGCGATGACCGCTGGTCGAAAATCACCACAAGGATAACCCGCTGGCTGATGATGGAGATGTGGATGTTGTCCCGCGCGCCTTCGTGGAAAAGAATGGAGAACTCCTTTTCACCAAGAAGCTTTGCCATGCCGCCGGTTGCCGCGATGTTGCCGGCGGTAAGCGACGCGAGCGACGTGGTGTCTAAGTTTTCGGTCTCGCCGGTGGCGGCGATCAGCTGGCCGTTCTTGTCCACCAGGAACACAACCTTTGCATTCGCCTGAGCAAGGAGGCGCTGGAGTTCCGCGTCTATCAGCTTAAACTCTTCGTCATACATCACCAAGTCGGAACCCAGCATATCCGCGTCTCCTTGTTAAATAGCGCCGCCCCGGCATTCTCCGCGCACGGGTAAACCCATTAAACCATAGTAACGGCAATATTTCAAGCGTTTTTTTAAATCGGAAGGGAAGTAAAATAGCCGGGCGTGCATCTCCCCGGCTATGATCTTTCCGCTGCAAGGTGCAGACTGTCAGCTCTTCGACATTTTCTGGAGCTTCTTGAGGCTCTCCCAGTCATTGTCCACTAATTTTTGGAACTGCTCGAGCAATTTAAAAATTCAAAGCAGCAATGTTCCAAAACGTTTTGAATTTATCCTAAATCCTGCAATCGAACCACAGAGTTCACAGAGTAACATACTGATTAAAAGGAATAAACCCTAAAACCGATGTTTCTCTCTGCGCACTCAAAAGGTGACTGCTGCAAGTCTTATAATTTTTCAAAATCAAACTCACGAGAACACGGAGAATAAAAGGGTTTTCAAGGTTTTTATACTCAAGATTTATCTCTGTGGCCTCTGTGGTTTGCAGTTTTTAGGTTTATTTAGAATTTCTATATTCGAATTTAGCGCTTGCCTTTTACATTTCTCTTCGTCCTTCCATCGCCCGCTGCACCGTGTTCTCGTCGGCGTACTCGATGTCCCCTCCAACCGGGAGACCGTAGGCGATGCGGCTGACGCTGATACCGAGCGGCTTGATCAATTTCGAAAGGTAGAGGGCCGTGGTCTCGCCCTTTACCGTGGGGTTCGTCGCGATGATAACTTCCCCGACCGCGCCGTTCCTGAGCCGCTCCATCAGACCGTCTATCTTGAGGTCTTCCGGGCCAATGCCGTCGAGCGGCGAGAGAGCGCCCATGAGCGCGTGGTAGCGGCCCCGGAAGATGCCGGTCTTTTCGAGGATCAGGATGTTGCTTGGCTCTTCCACGACGCAGATCCGAAAGCTGTCCCGCCGATCGTCGCAACAGATGCCGCAGACCTCATCCTCGGTGATGTTATTGCAGACCGAGCAGAAGCGGCTGTTATGCTTGAGTTCCAGAATGGCCTGCGCAATGCCGGCGGCTTCATCCCGCGGCATTCCTATCACTGCGTACGCCATTCGCTCGGCGCTCTTCCTGCCTATGCCGGGGAACTTCATGAAAGATTCGACCATGCGCCCCAGCGCCCTGCCCGCGATCCTCGCGTCCTGGTCCCCGGCCTTTTCGCGCTTGCGGTTTCTCGAGAGCGTTGTCGGCGGCGCATCCGGTTCGTTCACCGCCCTATCCTGTCCGCCCTGAAGCATATCATGCTCGAAACTATTGAGCCTTGAGCGTGAAGTATTTGGTTTTAATTCCGCATTCGCCATTCCGCGCTCTTATATCAGCCCCGGCGGGAGCCCCATGCCGGCGGTAAGCTTTGCCATCTCGTCTTTCATCAGGTCCTGTGACTTCCGAAGCGCTTCGTTCACCGCTGCCGTGACTAAGTCCTGAAGCATCTCGATATCTTTTGGATCAACAACGGAAGGGTCGATCTTGATGGAAAGAACTTCCTGGCGTCCGTTCGCGATCACGACTACCATACCGCCGCCCGAAGACGCTTCCACGGTCTTGCCCGCTGCCTCTTCCTGGAGCTTCTTTACCCGCTCCTGCATCTGCTGGGCCTGCTTCATGAGATTACCGATGATATTTTTTGACATTGAGCGCCCTCGGGGTTCGTGAAATTATAAATTCGGGTAACGGAAAATTATAATAAAAGAAATTTTACGGTTTTGCAACTAAAATTGCGGGTTTATGAGCATATAAAAAAAATAAATGGTTTAACACGGAAGCGGATCTTGACACACAAAAGTATTGACCCGATCCATGCTTTTTGCTATAGTATGCCTTGTTTACAATAACCGCAACAATCGCGCATTTACGCGCGGCACTCTATTCACAGGACAGGAGAAATAACAATGGATCAGCAAAAAGTTCCAAAATTGGCCGCACTCGGTATTCTGGGGTTGCTCGGTTTTATGCTTTTCATGTCCTCGTACTTTGTGGTTGACGCGGGCGAACGCGGGGTCATACTTCGGTTCGGCGCGGTGGACCGCGTGATGCCCGAAGGGCTGCATTTCAAGATCCCCTTCATGGAAGACGTCATCCGCATGACCGTGCGCGTTCAGAAGATCACCACCAAGACCGAAGCCGCAAGCCAGGACCTGCAGATTGTCCAGTCCACCATGGTGCTGAACTACAGCCTCACGCCGGAAAAAGTCGGCGACACGTACAGGACCCTCGGCCTGAACCGGGACGTGTCGGAGAAGATCATCAATCCCAGTATTGAAGAGAGCTTCAAAGCGGCGGCCGCGCGGTACACCGCCGAGGAACTGATCTCGAAACGCGAGGCGCTCAAAACCCAGGTGCGGGAGTATCTCCGCGACCGTCTGGCGCCCTTCGGCATCATCGTGATAGAACTCTCGATCACGGATTTCCAATTCTCAGCCAAGTTCAACGAGGCCATTGAGTCGAAGCAGACCGCTGAGCAGCATGCGCTCAGGGCAAAGCGGGACCTCGACCGGGTCAGGGTTGAGGCGCAGCAGAAGATCGCCACGGCCCAGGCCGATGCTGAAGCGCTCCGTCTCCAGCGTCAGGTAATCTCGCCGGACCTCATCAAGCTGCGCCAGATCGATGCCCAGATAAAGGCCATCGAAAAATGGGACGGCAAGCTTCCGAACGTGACCGGCGGCGCTGTTCCGTTCATCCAGGTTGAGACGATGAAGTAGGGAGTGTTGAAGCGCGAGCAAGCGCCCTCGGTAATGAGGGCGCTTGCCCTTTTAGCGACAGTGTTTGTGCCGCTACCGGTAAATTCCAAAAAATAAAAGAGGGGGGAGGCAATTCGCATGAGACCAAGTGAGCAGGAAGCGGAATATTTTGCGCGGATTGAGTTTGAGAATAAGAAGAAGCTCGAGGAGGAAAAACACAAGAGGCTTGCTGAGGAAGAAAAGAAACGGCTGAAAGCACTGCATGCGATGAAGTGTCCCAAGTGCGGGATGGAGTTGATCGAGATAGACTACAAGGAAATAAAGATCGACAAATGTTCCGAGTGCGCCGGGGTCTGGCTTGACGCCGGAGAGATGGAACAGGTGGCGAAGATGGACAAGACCGGCCTCGATAAACTCTTCAGCGTGTTCAAAAAATAGAAGACCATAATGCTTCTCTGGATTGCATTT
>JANONA010000415.1:0-7166 GCA_031420575.1 Nitrospirota bacterium
CCTGAGCTCGCAGTTTGAGCACACGTAGGGGATGATGATTTGCTTCTTGAAGCCAAGGGCTTTTTTGAACTCCGAAGCGGCAAGGCCGAGGGAGCCGCGGCGCAGATAGATATTGCCGAGCAGCTTGTGCATGTCCGGAAAATCCTTATCTCCCCAGTCAACCGAGGAAAGGATGTCGAAGGCTTCATCGATCATCTCGAGCCGGTAGTAGAGTTTTCCGAGAAAGAACTTGAGTGTAATGTCCTGAGGTCGCCAGTTCAGCGCCTGGGTGTAGATCTCGATGGCCTTGCCCGGTTCACCCAGCTTCAGATAGAGGTCCTCGAGTCGGTGCGGCAGCAGGATTGATAACGTCATTTTGTAGGCCTTTTCCCACAGCTCGGCCGCATCCTTGACTTTGCCTTCCTCGAGGTATATCTCGCCCAGACCCAGGTACGCGGGGATAAAATCCTTGTCAAGCTTGATCACGCCGCGGAAGATCTTTTTCCCCCGCTCCAGATCCCCCGCTTCAAGGAGCGAACGACCGAACTCGTACTTGAAGCCGACAAGCCTGCGATGTTCGACCTCCCGCTCCGAGGGTGTGAGCGGATTGGCAACTAACCTGCGCTGCGCCTCATAGAGCTCATTCCACTGGTTCATCCGCTGGTAGAGATCGCGCATTTTGATCAGCGCCGTCAGGTTGGAGGCGTCCCTGGAGAGGATCTTCTGGTACATTCCGAGGGCGTCATCATAGCGTTTTGCCTCCTCGTAATCCGCAGCAAGGGAGAACATGACTTCCTGGTTATCATCATCAAGACCCAGGGCCTTCTGATGCAGCAGGATGGCCTCCTGCGGGTTTTTCTCACGGAGCTGACTGATCCCCATGCGAAGGAGCGTGTCCACGTGATTCGGATCGAGAGCGAGCACTTTCTGGAAAAAGCCGATGGCCTCGGGATTCCGTTTGGCAAGAAGCGAGTTCAACCCCTTCGTATAAAGCTCCTGGACCTTGAGACGTTTTTTCTGCTCGCGCTGCACCCGAAGTCCGCGCAGGAACCGTTTGACGTCGCGCATCAGATAGAGGGAAAAGATAATGCCGGCGCCGATTACCAGAGAGCTCAGAAAAAAGGCGGCTTTCGAGATTTCGTAGGACCGCGACGGCAAAAGGTTGACCGTCATCACCCCCTGGTTGAACTCCCTCAGGAGCATTACGAAGATCACCACTGCAATTAACAGAAGCGTGCCGATAAGTCTCATCCGCGATCCTTTCTCTTAACGGTTTAAACGGCTTAAATGGTTGAAACGGTTCAACGGCTTAATGGTTGAAACGGTTCAACGGTTCAACGGTTGAAACGGTTCAAACGAAGATCAATAATGATACGTTTTCCCTTTCAAGATCGTGTACGCCCGATACAACTGCTCCAGCAGCACTAACCTCGCCATCTCGTGCGTAAGCGTCCAGCGCGACATGGCTATTGTCTTGTTTGCGCGCTCGGTCACACTCTCGTCGAGACCCATGGCCCCGCCAACCACAAAGACCATGTCCCTGACGCCGGACTCGAGCGCGTTGTTCAGGAATTCAGCGAACCCGTGAGAAGTGTACTCTTGACCGCGTTCATCAAGCGCAACGAGTTGCGCCCCCGCCGGGGCTGCCTTAAAGATCTTTTCCGCCTCTTTTCTCCTGATGAGCGGCGCGGCCTTGAGGTCCTGAATCTTCTCTTCCTTGAGTTCTTTGATCTCTATATCCGCATAGGGTTTCATGTAGCGGACGTATTTTGCGAGCCCGTCCTGAATGAACCGTTCCTTGGTCTTCCCCATGCAGAGGATGGTCAATCTCATGAAGCCGCGCCCGGCAGCTCCCTGGGTCGGATGACAACGGGTATCCGGGGGACGTCGCCCCAGAGTTGTTCAAGGTTGTAATGGGTCCTGGTCCGCTCTTCGAAGACATGCGCCACCACGTCACCGTAATCCATGAGCACCCAGGTCGCCTCTGTTTTCCCTTCGACATGCGAATACCGGAGCCCTGCCTGCGCAAGGGCCTGGCCGATGCCGTCGGCAATGGCGCCCACCTGCGTGGTATTGCTCCCCGAGCAGATGATGAAGTAATCGGCAATGTAGTTAAGCCCGCGGAGATCGAGTATCAGTATGTCGAACGCCTTTTTGCTTTCAGCGCCTTCGGCGCAAAACTGCGCGGTTTCCAATGAATTATACATATAACCCCTTTTTCATTATATAGATTTCAACTGATTCAGGCAAGAGATATTTGATACTTGCGCCCTCCTTGACCCTCCCGCGGATGTCGGTCGATGATATGTCGTACAGAGGAATCATCTCCAGACAAATGGTAAAGGCGCCGGATCTGACGATTGCATGCATCAGTTCTCCGCGGTCCAAACCAATCAGCTCTTTTTCAGCGTTTTTCATGAAGTCGATCTTCATGAGGTCGGCAAAGCGGTATCCCTGCCTCGACAGCGCCACAAAAGAGCACAGGGTCAAAAGCTTCTTCCACTCATGCCAGGTCTGAATCTCGAGGAACGTGTCTAATCCGGTGATAAAGGAGAGCTCCGCGCCGGGCCAGGCCTGTCGGAGCGCCTCAATCGTATCAATCGTATACGATGTGCCTCCGCGCTTGAGCTCGAGGTCCGACGGCTCAAAATGAGCGTTGCCGGATGTCGCGAGTCGTACCATTTCCATGCGTTGAAAAGCTGACGGAACGTCCTCTTCCAACTTATGAGGCGGAAGAGAAGAAGGGATGAATAGTATGCGGTCCAGCTTCAGCCGATCCCGGACCTCTTCAGCCGCGGCAAGGTGGCCGTAGTGGATGGGATTGAAGGTGCCGCCGAGGATACCGATCTTTTGTAACAAATTACCTCCGAAATCCGCATTATTTTCTGATCTGTCCATTTCCATATATGATGAACTTGGTCGAGGTAAGCTCCTCGAGTCCCATGGGTCCCCGTGCATGAATGCGGGTCGTCGAGATGCCGATCTCGGCGCCCAGCCCGAACTCAAAACCGTCGTTGAGTCGCGTTGAGGCGTTCACGAAAACAGCGGAGGCGTCAACCTCACGCTGAAACCGGTGGGCATTCCGATAGTCATTCGTAACAATGGCCTCGGAGTGCTGTGAACCGTGGGCCGCAATATGCTCCATCGCCTCTTCCATGCCGGATACGGTCTTTACGTTCAGGATAAGCTCATTATATTCCGTGTCCCAATCCTTGTCCGCAGCTTCTTTGATATCAGAGACAACGCTTCTGGTCTTCGCGCAGCCGCGGATCTCGACGCCTGCTTTCTTCATCCTGGTGATGACCGCGGGCAGAAACGTTTTTGCCGCGTCCTGGTGCACGAGCATGGCTTCCATGGCATTGCACGTGCCCGGTCGCTGGACCTTGGCATTGAAGCAGATCTCCTCCGCCATGGCGAGGTCGGCTTTGCTGTCCACATAGACGTGGCAGACGCCCTTATCATGTTTTATCACGGGAATAGTGGAGTTCTCCGAAACCATGCGAATCAGCCCTTCACCGCCGCGCGGAATGATGAGATCGACGATATTGTTCAGCTTCAGCAGCTCCATGACGCAGGCCCGGTCAGGGTTCTCGATGAACGATACGGCGCCGGCAGGGATGCCCGCCTCGGCGCCGGCTCTGGAAAGAATTTCGACGATCGCGGTGTTGGAATGCAACGCCTCGGACCCGCCACGCAGCAGTACCCCGTTCCCGGATTTGAGACAGAGCGCGGCCGTATCAGCGGTCACATTGGGCCGCGATTCGTAGATGATGCCGATCAGCCCGATCGGAACGCGCATCCTGCCTACTTCCATCCCGTTCGGTCTGCGCCGCATCCCGAGTACTTCGCCCACCGGGTCAGGAAGAGCCGCAACCTCGCGGAGTCCGTCCGACATGGCCTTGATGCGTTCGGGATTCAGCGTCAAGCGATCGATCATGGCCTTGGACAAGCCTTTTTTCTCGGCTTCCATCAGGTCTTTCCGGTTCTCGGAAATGAGCCTTGCAGCCTCTTTCTCAAGGCCAGCCGCCATCTTGAAGAGAGCGTTGTTCTTGATCTCGGTCGAGATATTCGCAAGGAGCCGGGAGGCCTGCTTCGCCTTCCGCGCTTTATCGGTCACATATTGTTTGATGTCCACTGTTTGGTCCCCCCAAAAAATTGCCCGGCGTAACTTTGGTATAAATGGTCGCGAACAGAGGGCAGTGATTATTTCACTCCACACTCCGCACTCCGCACTCGACACTTCACAATATCACCATATCGTCCCGGTGGATGACCTCATCATAATCCTTGCGCCCGAGGACGGAAGCGATCCGCGAGGTCTTGAGACCCTTGATCCGGTCCAGGTCTCCTGACGAGTATTTGACCAACCCGCGAGCAAAAGCGCTTCCCGCGCGGTCCACACAGGTCACGCAATCGCCAACCTTGAAACTCCCCTCAACATGCACGACGCCCCCGGGCAGCAGGCTCTTCCCCTTGTTCACCAGCGCCTCAATTGCTCCGTCATCCACCGCAAGGGAGCCCGCCGGCCTGACCGTATAGGCGATCCAGTGCTTCCGGCTGTCCTGTTTGTCCGGCTTTGGCAGAAAGAGTGTGCCTACTTCTCTTCCCTCGAACAGCGCCTGAAGGATACCGTTCTTTTTTCCGTTCACGATCACCATGGGCGCGCCAAAGGCGCCGACCTTTTTCGCGGTCATGATCTTGGAACACATGCCCCCTGTGCCTATGGACGTATGGGAATCACCCGCGCAGCGCTCAACCTCTGCGGTGATCTTCTCAACGAGAGGTATCAGTTCCGCCGCGGGGTCGATCCTGGGATCAGCGGTATAAAGCCCGTCGATATCAGACAGGATTATCAGCAGATCCGCGTCAATGAGGTGCACCACCATGCTTGAGAGATTGTCATTATCGCCGAATTTGATCTCATCAACCGAGACCGTATCGTTCTCGTTGATGATGGGGATAACCTTGTAGTCTAAGAGCGTCTGGAGCGTGTTCCGGGCGTTCAAGAACCGCGTCCGGTTCGAGAGGTCCTCGCGGGTGAGCAGTACCTGTGCCACCTTTTTCCCGTGCGTGCCGAAGGTCTTTTCGTACATCCACATGAGGCTGGACTGGCCGACGGCCGCCGCGGCCTGCTTGAGCGAAAGGGGCATGCCCTTTGTTTTCTTCAGTCCCAGCTTCGCCAGTCCCGCCGCGATCGCGCCTGACGACACTAATACAACCCCGCGTCCCTGACCCATGATGGATGAGATGTCGGACGCAAGCCGTTCGATGCGGCTCTGGTCGAGCCCCTGCCCGGACGAGGTCAGTACCGCGCTGCCGACCTTGATCACGATCCGGCGAGATTTGGAGAAAATTGCTTTTCTGTTGATTTGCTTGTTCTTCATTTGCCTCACACTACTGTCTCCTGTCTACTGTCCCCCGCTCCCTTTCAACACAATCCGCTAAAAATCCGAGAAAAGGCTCCAGACCCGCGCCGCTCACGGCTGAAATAGGAAAGAACGCATATTCGTTTTCACGACAGTAGGCGGTGAGTGAATCCAGCAGATCCTGATCAGCGGCGTCTATCTTGGTCGCCGCGACCGCCATATACTTTTTCTTTAATTTGTCGCTATACAGCTCGAGCTCGGTATTGATCTTTTTGAAGTTATCGACTGGGTCGCCCGGCACGAGGCCGGATACGTCAACTAAGTGAAGGAGGATGGACGTCCGCTCCACATGGCGAAGGAACTCGAAGCCGAGCCCGGCGCCCTTGTGAGCGTTCTCGATCAACCCGGGAATGTCGGCCACGACAAAGCTTATCCTTCCCTCGGGCTTCACAACACCAAGGACCGGCGACAACGTCGTGAACGGATAGTCCGCGATCTTCGGCTTGGCTGCCGAGATGCGCGAGATGAGCGTGGACTTGCCCGCATTCGGCAGTCCCACGAGCCCCACATCAGCCAGAAGTTTAAGCTCAAGGTACAGCCACTGCTCTTCTCCCTCTTCGCCCGGCTGGGCATGCCGGGGCGCCTGGTTCGTGGCTGTCTTGAAAAAGGTATTCCCCTTGCCGCCCCTGCCGCCTCTGGCGATGAGGTAATACATTCTATCCTTATCAAGATCAACGATCATGGCACGCGTCTCAGCGTCATTCACGATCGTGCCTACCGGCACGCGAACAATAACGTTTTCAGCATCGGCGCCGTACTGGTCCTTGCCGCGACCGCGCTCGCCGTCCCTGGCACGATACTGCTGCTGGTACTTGAGGTCAATGAGCGTGCCGAGCTGTTTGTCGGCCACGATGATTACATCGCCGCCTTTGCCGCCATTCCCGCCGTTCGGTCCGCCTCGTGGAACATAGGCCTCGCGTCGGAAGCTCACACAACCTGGTCCACCATGGCCTGCTATTACCTGGATCTTGACTCTATCAATGAAATTGGACATGGGTTGAATTAGATCCCTTCGCTCACCTTCGCTGAATCGTAAAAGGGAGATTTGAACAATATTTTCAATGAATTATACCGTTCTATGGCTGAAAAAGCAAGCCGGCACACATAAAAAAGGCGGCAGAGAACTCTCAGCCGCCTTCGTAGAAGATCGTTTTCGCGAGCGGATTACGCTTCCGCGTACACGCTCACTTGCTTGCGGGTTCTGTCATAGCGCTCGAACTTCACCACACCGTTGACCTTGGCAAAAAGCGTATCGTCGCAGCCCTTGCCCACGTTCGTCCCCGGGTGTACCTTGGTCCCGCGCTGACGCACGATGATTGTTCCCGAGAGTACCTTTTCTCCGTCATACCGCTTCACGCCGAGGTACTGCGGATTACTGTCTCTTCCGTTTCTTGAACTGCCAACGCCTTTTTTATGAGCCATTTTCCCCTCCGGAAAGCACCAAATCACAAACGGCAAATCCCAAATAATTTACAAGGTCCAATGACCGAAATTCCAAAAGCTTGAATACTTGAATTTGTAATTTCGATATTATTTGTGATTTGTTATTTGTAATTTGTGATTTATTATTATACTGTAATCTCTTTTACCTTGATCGCCGTATAATTCTGGCGGTGACCATTGGTCCTGCGGTAGCCCTTGCGCCTCCGGTGTTTGAAAATAAGGAGCTTCTCGCCCCTGCCCTGTTCCACGACCTCAGCCGTGATCTTTGCCGAATCAAGCTTGGGTTTGCCCACGGACATCTTGTCTCCATCGACGATC
>JANONA010000416.1:0-11137 GCA_031420575.1 Nitrospirota bacterium
TCCGCCATATCCGGCAGTTTCAGCGCGTCGCCAAGCAGGCCGAAGCAGCCGCAGTCCACGACAATACCCCTGCTGATTACCGACAGGATCGCAAGCATGAACAGAAAATTAAGAAAGGCCAGAATGAGCGCGCTGGTACTGTAAAGAAGCCCCAGAACTAATGAAAGACCGAGCAGCAGTTCCAGCCACGGGAGATAAACCGCAAGGAAGGGGATGATAACCCCGGGAAAGAGGTCGAATTCCCTGAGCGTTAACATGAACCTGACCGGATCGGCGATCTTCGCAAGACCGGCTATCAGGAAAATGCCTCCCATCAGGATTCTGATGACGAATGACACAATGGCCGTCATGGCAGCGCTATGGGGGATCGGCTGAGCAGCATACCGCTTCCGACCGCCTGTTTCTCCTGCGGGCTCTTTTTCGGCAGGATGCGCAGTCCCGTCGGGGACACCGCATTGTACACAAGGGAGAGGAATAGCGACAGTATGAGGAACAGCGCGAGCTCAACCGCGACACTTCTCCCTTGCTGCCTGCTTCCCATTCGCAACCATGATCTAATCCGCATGTGCTAGCTCCTCATCCCTATATTCCAGATCAGGACTATGACAAGCAAAAGTACGATCTCAAGAACAGATATCTTTACCATGATGATCGCGATATTTCTCTCTGACAGGGTCAGCCTGAGCCATATCCTGTCCATAAACGACTTCTGGGCCCTCTTCAGGAATGATTTCCCTTCGGCAAGCTTCACATATTCTCCCACACTCCTTAGCCAGAAATGGAGTTCATTCCGTGCGCTCTTTACCGCGGCTTCATCTTCTGATGCGAGCAGGAATGTCTGGGTAAGCTGGATGCCCGTCTCGTCATCGTTTATTTCATATATGACATTTTTTACTATGCCGTCTCCAATGCTATAGGAAATCCGCCTGTTCACCTCATATGCATCCACTTCTACGGGATACGTTTCCGATATGTTTTTTTCATAATATTCGATCGTAATCTTGAATAGACCTTCTTTTTGAGCAACACCTTCTTTTGAAGACTCAATTTTCTTCAGGGTAAAAAACGGGGAAAGCCTGAGCAGTGTGTTCAGGTCGCTTATGACCCGAAAGGCGGTTTCGCCGGATACAGGAAGAATAATTTTTTCCGCAAGTGATCGCATAAATTATTGATGACAAACCTAATATAAAAAAAGGGGTTAGGGCGCTTGTTTCCATTTCCCTAACCCCTTGCATGAATCTGACTTCTTAATTTTTAGCTATTTACCGCCCTCAATAGTCGGATAGTCAAGTTTTATCCATTCAGGCAGTCCGCTTCTGTAGTAGTAGATCTCCTTGAATCCCAGGCTCTGGTAGAGAAGGGCGGCAGCAGGAGACCGCCAGCATTTGACTCCGTTGCAATAGAGTACAAGCGGGACATTCTTGTCCAGCTTGTCCGAGAGCTTCGGGTCCTTAATCAGTTCATCTACCGTGATGAGCACGGCGCCCGGGATATGCTCTTTGCCGTACTGATCCTTATTCCTATTGTCGATAATTACGATCTTTTTCTTCTCATCCATCCATTTCTTTAATTCCTTACCATCAATCAGTTTGATCCCGGTAAGGGACGCAGGCATGTCTTTCTTTGCATCAGCGTCCGCCTTCAGACTTTCCGCCTGTTTAATGACAGCGTCCGGATAGGCCGCGGCTGACGCTGTGGCGTAAAACCCTCCTACTGCAACTGTCAGGAATACTAATGCGATTACCAAGCGTTTCAACATGTTTCCTCCTTTACCGCCTGTTCTTTGCAGACGGCTGATCAAATTTTGTATCCACGTCCGTGCTGCAATCATAATTTGGTTTCCTGCAAAAATGGAGTATGTTCCCGCTCCCTGAGTTTCTCACCTCCTTTGCCGGCATCTGCCTTCACGCGAAGCACAGAACACGGCGCTGACTTCAGCAGTTTGTTAAGGGAAATCTTTGCCCTGTATTCCTCTGACCTTTTGTTGCTGCTGCTGCCGATAATGACAAGGTCTGCCCCGAGCGCCCCGGCCTCTTCAGCAATAACGTCCCCGGGGTCGCCCACCTTGACAGAAGACTTCACGTTCAGGCCATGCGCCTCTGCGCGCCGGACAAACCCGGACAGTGCCGCATCCGCCATCCGGTAGAGTTCTGATTCGGCATAGCGGTAAAAATCCATCCTCTTCTCGGAAGAATGGAGCCATTCTATGCCGACCAGCGACCCCCAGCCCTTATGGATGACATAGAGGCCATGAAGGTCAGCGCCCAGTGCGGTTGCCAGTTGTATGGCATAGGATTCCGCCTGTATCGCATTTTCCGTGCCGTGCGTAGCCACCAGAATCCTGCGTATCATTGCGCGCTCATTTCAGCGTGATAATTACCAGTGCGGCAAGAACAAAGGCGATTATCAGCGCTGTAATGTCTTCCTTCTTTTCAGAGGCAAAAACGCTGAGTGAGCGCTCCTCCATCTTTTTCTGATCTTCTGTAGTTGCTTTTTCTTCAGCCATTTCTCATGCCTCCTTTAAATACTTCCCTTGATTAAAAGCCAGCAGACAAAGAAAGAAAGTACCGCCTTTGTTACGCCGGTAAAAGCTCCTATCATGGCCGCCTTTCCTCCCGCCTGGCGGATGGTCGTCCAGGTAATCTGCATCCCAAGGCCGATAAGACCAAAGGCAAACAACCACATCATGTACTCTCTCATCATCTCCATTGTCTCGGGTTTTGTCTGTACTTTCTTGTCAGCGTCCTGGAATACCTTTTTCATGTCTTTGTCAGGTGTGAAATCCTGCGCTTTCAGGACAAGCGGTATCTGTTCAGCGCTGGTGATCTGTTTGTCCGCCACGAGTTTCTCAAGGGCCGCTTTCACCTTGGCGTCGGTGACGGCGCCGCTTTCCATCATTGTCTGGATTTTTTTCAGGTCTCTTGTTCTTACTTCTTTCTTTTCATCAATCTTGAAGCTATAGAAGCTTTTACCGTGGAGTTCCACCCCCTTGGGAGTGAATACCCCGGTTGAGCTGAAGGCGAACATGAGAATAAAACCGAGGACAAAGAGAGGGAACTTGTCAACGAGTATCTTTCCGAGGTTGACGTTGACCTTGCCCTCCGCCTCTTCCTCTCCCTTTGCAAACCATATTGCGAGCATAATGACGATGAAGGGGAGAAAAAGGATTCTCGTGATGTTGAAGATCTCCGCGACCTTCAGGGTTTCTATGGTATGGGGGTCAAATATCAGGGCAGCGGCGGCAACCTGGGCTGAGTTGAGGATGCCGGTTCCTGCCCAGGCCCCGAACTGAAGCTCGTTCATCCCGACCATTTTAGCGACAGGAGGAAAGATAAACAGTCCGACAACGCCGACGAGCAGCAGCATCCCGATCGAATACGCCATGTCCACTCCGCGGGCCTTTACCACAGGAGCCGCGGCAACCGCTGCTGATACGCCGCAGACCCCAAGACCGGCAGCCAGCACACCGGTCAACGGACGGGGAATTTGCGCAAGCTTGCCGAGCCAGAGAACAAAAATGGCTGTGCCCATAACAAAACTAGCGACCATCAAAATACTCAGCCCTCCGAGATACTTCAGTTCCGTAATGCTGTACATGGTGCCCAGGGTGATGACAGCCGTCTTCATGGCCAGCCTGGCGGTCTTGACCCCTGCCTGCATCCAGGCCGGGATTCCGATGGTATTGACCCATACAATGCCAAGGATGATCCCCAAGAGGATGTAGTTAAGGCCGAATATGCTGGAAAAGTCCCAGCCAAGCGCCGGCTGTGCCTGTTTCCCCCATACCTTGATGAGAGGTTCCATGTAAAAACGTGTTATATAGCACAGGGCGATGATCATACCGATGCCGGCCATGGGGGCCCGCACCAGCTTGTCAAACTTCGATGTCATCGAAGGCATGGCCAAATTCCAGATGCCGACCACACTGATGATTATCCCTGACCACAATCCGACGGAAATTTGTGTGCCGAGTGTTTTGCCTGTTTTAAGAAAATCCGCAAGAGCGACAAGCCCTTCGGGCGCTAAAGCCGCATTCTGACTCCTGAGAACCAGTGCGTATGCCAGAAGAATCAGCCCTATTATTAAAGTTACGGGAGACCTCTTTTCCTCATTCATAAAGTATACCTCCTTTGTTTATGTGGTCTCATGTCAATTATGAAATTCATATCCATTGTCTATTTAACGACAATGACGTCGCATGGCGCGTGCTCAACAACTTTGGAAGATACGCTGCCAAGCAGGAATTTTTTTGCGCCGTGCCTGCCATGGGAACCAACCACGACCAGGTCGGCCTTTTTATCAGTGCAGGCGCGTATTATGATATCCGCGGCGTTTCCAAACTTTACCGCGGTATCCATCTCCACGCCCTTTTTAGAAAGATCATCTTTCAAGGCAGCCAGTTTCTTTTCAGATTCATTCGTCATGATTTTATACATGCTTTTACAGTCATCATCACTCAATTCCATCATGCAGAGGTCGGGAACAACGGAAAGAACCGAGAGAGAAGCCTTTGCCATTACGGCCAAGTCCACCGCTCTTTTCAAGGCCTTGTCCGCCTGTTCCGATCCATCATGGGCAACTAATATATTCATTTTCACTCCTTATCTCGTGCGTTAAATTTTACTGCATTTTTTAAATAGGTTTCAAATGCTCAATTTATTTCTTTAACGCTTCGACGTCTTTTACGGCCGCATTTACTTTCACAAAGTCATACCAGTTCTCATTTGCAACAGGGTAATTCACATTGTTGCCGTAAACTATCCATGAGTCATCATAATTGGCCGGATCTTTAAAGCCCATCAACCTTAACTCAAGATACGTAAGAGTAGAACGGGTCCCTGTCTGACAATAACCAAAAGTCCTCTTGTTCTTGTCAAGAGTGCCGAAAATCCCCGCCTTACTCAGACCCTTTGCAGAGAGAATCTTGCCTTCCTCCGTGATGGTATCCACATGGGAAACATTGATCGTGGTATTCGGGATGTGCCCGCCTCTCAGCGCCCTTATATCAGTGCCGGCATGTTCTTTCTCCGACCTTGAGTCAATGACATTCACCTCCTTGAGCTCTCCCCTCGCTATCTTGACCACCTCATCAGTTGCAGCTATTCTGCTTTTTACAACCTTTGCCGTGAATTTTGCAGGCGGCAACGTTGACGCAATATTATTTTCCAGGAGCGGGGATACCGCGTCTGACTTTTTAAGAGGCATGCCGGCAGCCTTCCACTCCTCTATCCCGCCATTCAGAAAAGAGACCTTGTCATGACCGAGATACTCAAGTATCCAGAACGCAACAGTGGCGGAGGCTATACCGGCCGCGTCCGCATAGACAACAACTGGCGTGTCCATACTCACCCCGGCTGCGCCCAATAACTTTTCAAGAGCTCCTGTCTTTTTTATTCTCGAAGTAGTATCTCTGAGAACTTTACCGCATGCCCCGCCAAGGTTTATCGCACCGGGAATGTGGCCTGCCTGATAAGCTTTATCATCGCGACAGTCAATTACAACCCACTTGTCCTTGTTTTTTTCTATGTCCGCCGGCGACACCAATAACTGTGGATTTGCGTATTCAGCAGCGAATGCCGATGCACTGATAAACAAAGAAAAAACAATCAAAACTGCTGTAGTGACCCTTCCGATCTGTGTCTGTCTCATTTTACTTCCTCCTATTTAAATGTAAATTTCTGCATTTGCATCCCAAATGCGGGGAAATATTTTGACACTGAATACTTTAAGTAAACCCCTTTAGAGAACAAGTTCTCTAACGATGGCAGATTGTGGCTTTATAGCACAATCTGTAAATGCAAGAAGATCAACCGCCGACAGGAGTCGGCGGCTTTCTCTAACTGGGTAAAGGGGGGCCTTAGTTGAGGTCATATATTCTAAATGATGGCATATAGATAATATAAGCAAAGTTAATGCCATTTAAAATACTCTTAATTTACAAGCATTTTTTAAAATGCTTTCGGGATTATGTTACCCAATGGTAACATGGTAAGGAATGAATGTTCCCGCTTGGGAACTTACTCGCCATTTCCCATATCGTACTCTTTCATCTTCTTCCAGAGAACCTTCCTGCTGATTCCCAACTTCTTTGCTGCCTCGATTCTTTTTCCATTCGCCTCTTTCAACGCGCTGATGATCATCTGCTTTTCTATAGCGCTGATATTGGACTGGAGCGTAACATTATTAATTGCCGGATCTGCTTTCGTCTCCGTGACCCCGGAGAACTCTTCAGGAAGGTCCCTCATATCAATCAATCCGTTCTTTGACAGGAGCGCCGCCCTCTCCACGGCATGCTTCAATTCACGGACATTTCCCGGATAGTAGTATGATAACAGGGCTTCATAGGCTGACGGGGTCATTCTCAGCTCCGGTTTCGAAAAGGTATCTCCAAAAAACCTGACGAAATGCTCGATGAGATAGGGAATGTCCTCTTTCCTTTCCCTGAGCGGCGGTATGACGATAGGAACTACATTGATCCTGTAGAAGAGGTCTTCCCTGAATCCTCTTGTCCTGATAACCTCCTTAAGGTTCCTGCCTGTAGCGTAAATCCCCCTGGTATCAATCCTGATGGGTTCGCCGCCGCCGAGACGGGTGACGGTATGTTCTTCAATGACCCTCAGCAGTTTTGCCTGGAGCCCTAAAGGCATTTCGCCTACCTCGTCGAAGAATATACTTCCGCCGTTGGCAATCTCGAATTTCCCCTTCCGCGTCTCGGTCGCGCCGGTAAAGGTTCCCCGCTCGTGTCCGAAGAGTTCCGACTCAAAGAGGCTCTCGGGAATGGCGGCACAATTAATCTTTATATACGGTTTATTCTTCCTCTGACTGAGATTGTGAATGGCGTTAGCCACGAGTTCCTTCCCGGTGCCGCTTTCGCCCTGGATCAGAACCGGCACATCGGTCCTGGCCACGGATTCGATGCGGTCAAAGACGTCCCTCATGGAACTGCTCACCCCGATGAGATTTTCAAAACTGGTCTTCTCGCTAAAGGAACTCCTCAACCGGTGCAACTCCCTCTCGAGGTTCCGGAATTTCTGAAACCGTTCGATGGTTATCAGCAGTTCCTCATTTGAGAACGGCTTCTCAATGTAGTCAAAGGCCCCGTCTTTGATCGCCTGCACCGCGGTCTTCACGTCAGCATAGGCGGTCATGATGATGACGCCCGTATCCGGAGAGGCTGACCTGATCCGGTTCAGTATCTTAAGGCCATCACCGTGGGGAAGCCTGAGGTCCGTGATAACGAGGTCGAAACCGCCTGAGGCGGACTCTTTTTCTATCGCGGATATTCCCTGTACTCCATCGTCGCAGGTCTTGACGGCATATCCGGAGGAGGAGAGGAAATGGCTCATTCCGAGCCTCATGGATGGTTCATCTTCGATGATGAGTATCGTATTCTTCATGACGAAACCGGCAAGCGCACGGTAAATTTCGTTCCCTGCCGGGAGGTCTCGACGAGGATCCTGCCATTGTGCTGCTCGACGATGGACTTGCTTACCGACAGACCGAGGCCGGTCCCCTCACCCACCGGCTTGGTAGTGAAAAACGGCTCGAAGATATGAGGCATCACCGCCTCGGAAATACCGGACCCTGAATCCAGGAAGGACGCGGCGCAGTAACCGTTTTCAGAAAAGGTCTCGATAGTCAGCTCCTTTGGCTTGCCGTCATTCATTGCCTGAATCGCATTCAATATGATATTAAGAAAAACCTGTTCCATCTTGTTCGGGTCCACCATGATCTCCGGCACGTCAGGCGCGAGATTCCTGATAACCCTGATATCCTGTTTTGCGGTGAGGCACTCGGTGAGTTTCATCACATTCCCGATCAGCGTATTGACGGAGACTCTTGAAACGCTCAGGGCGGATTTCTTCGAGTAGTCCAGAAGCTGCCTGATAATGCCCTGGATTTTCACAAGCCCTGAGTTGATCACCTCGATATGCATCTGCTTTGTCTCCCCATCCATCTCGGTGTCCATGAGGTTATTAAAGCAAAGCCTTATTCCGCCCAAAGGATTATTAATTTCGTGGGCGATCCCCGCGGAGAGCTGTCCCAGGGCGGCCAGTTTGTCCGCCATGCGCATCTGCTCCTCGACCTTCATTTTATCGGTGATATCCTTCACATAATGGACCGCCTTGACAAAATTCCCGCCCTCATCAACCAGGGGATAAAAATGAATGTAATAGAATTGCCCGTCCCCGCCATCCCAATATTCCGAGACAGCCCTCTTTTCCCTCTTGGCCTTTTCAAGAAAACATACGGGGCACTGTGTATCGGAGTCACCGTCTTGAGAATAACACTCCTTTGTGAAGACCGCGCTTATACCCCTTGCCATCCATTCACGGTAGGCGCTGTTCGTTATCTCCAGGGAACAGTCAGGGTTCACGAGGGCAAGAGGATCACTTATGCCCTCGAAGATTGAGCGCAGCGCTTCCGCGTTCTTTTTTAAATCTTCCTGAGCGCTGTAGAGATGCTTCGCCATCTGATTGAACGACTCAGTCAATTCTCCGATCTCATCTTTCGCGGTAATGGGAAGGTCCTGGTTAAGCGGCTCCGTGCCCTTGACGATTCCATTGAAGATGGTAGTCAGGTTAGTTAACGGCCTGCTGACTAAACTCCAGAAAGCGCCCTGCAACGATATGAAGAGAAAGATGAGGGTGGTGAAGCCGAATACAAAGGTTGATATGGCAATGCTCCTGATCTGTTCCAGGGTTACGGCCAGGGGGATGGTGACTGAATCAACGCCCATCACCTCTCCCTCCTTCCATCCAAAGCCGCTCTTTGTCCCGTATTTCCTGACAAATCCCCGGGGCGCATGTGAAGGATCCCCGTGGCATTTCAGACAGCCCTTTTCCGTGATTACCGGCTTCACCCTCATGATATACTTCAGACCATCTATCGTAATTACGCCATTCCATGATTTCCTGTTCCTGTCTTCATGGAAATAGGCGATCTTCTTCTCATGGAGGGAATCCGCCTTATTCTTCAGGTTAGTTGGGTTGGCTGACACCCTTTTATAGGTGTAATCCTTTAAATCTTTGTTGAACCCTTCCATGATCCTCAGTCTGACATGGGTGGTGGACATGGCCTCAACCACGAAATCCACCTCCTTACTTACTTTTGGAAGGACCTCAAACATTTTCGGGCGTAATTCTTCCTTGACATACCTGCCGACTGCGTCCATCTGGGTCATGATGATTAAGGTCTTCTCATTTGCGTCCTCTATGACCCTGTCCTTGAGATGGTGATAGAGAAGAAATGAGAAGACAATGCAGAAGATTAAAAGGATAAAAGTAATGGCAAGGGTAAATTTGGTGCCTATTTTAAGACTGCTTGTTTTCATTGTTTTAAGCTCTGCAAGGCTATGGAGAACTTTTAATTGATTCTAATAAAACAGAGTAACAGAATTCAATCAAACCATATATGTCGCCCGCCTGTTCCGGGCATGTCGCCCGCCTGCGAAAGCGCGTGAGCGCTGGATGTGGAGATTGTACTGTTAGCGGGCGGCATCTGTCAAGGTTGATTTCGGAGGATACTTTGGCTGGCGTCAAGAAGCGCCTGATCTCCATTTCAACACATTACTTTTCGCCCAGAGCCAGAACAGGCTCTTCGCGCTATTGGCCGCGACGCGGAGGTCGTTCAGGTTCCTGAGCTCGAGGAGACGTTTCAGGACGAACGACGGACGGGAATAAAACTTCCGGAACGCGAGCCGGCGAAGCTCTATGATCTCCTCCCGCGTCATGCTGAAGGGGATGAAAGCCGCGCCCTGGTAGGTGAAGTCGGTCAGCTCATCCGAGAGCGTTCCGTATTTCCCGATATTGTCGTACAGATACGTGCCGGGAAACGGCGTGATGGCGTGAAAATTCGCCATGTCCGGATTCAACTTGACCGCAAAATCAATGGTCTCCAATCCATTCTCGAACGTCTCACCGGGGATGCCGAACATGAACGGCGTGCTGACCTTGAGGCCCACATCCTGAGCGGCACGCACTGCCGCTCTGATCTGTTCGAGCGTGATCCCCTTTCTGATGGTATTGAGGTTTTTCTGCACCCCGCTCTCAGCTCCGAAGAGAACAGCCCAGCAGCCCGCGTCTTTGAATGCCTGGAGGAGCGGCCGGTCAACTTGATTTACGCATGCGGAGGCGAACCAGGAGATATTCAGCCTCCTCCTCCTGATCTCCCGAGCGATCTCCATCGCGCGATCATAATCAGCGGCAAACGTGTCGTCCAGGAATTTTATCTCTTTATAGCCCTGCCTGATGCAGAGCTCGACCTCTTTCATCACATTATCGACGCTCCGGTAGCGAATCCCGCTTTTCCGCGTCTTGTCCATCTGAAAACAGTAAATACAATGTCGGTTGCAGCCCCGGGAAGTTATCATCACGGCCACGGGCTTTTTCCGGTAGGTGCCTGGCGGAGGGATATAGCGGCCCGCGTCGCCCAGCAGCTCTCGCGCGGGAAAGGGAAGGGAATCGAGGTCCGTAATAAGCGGTCGTGCCGGGTTTTTCATGATCCTGTTTCCCATCCGATACACAACGCCCAGGACCCCTTCGAGGCTTCTGTTTGTCATAAGCCGTTCGACGAGCTCAAGAACGGTAAACTCGCCTTCACCGGTAACGATCGCGTCAATGTCGTTCCCCGAATCAACTAAGCAGCGCTCCTGGACCGCGATGGGATACGGGCCGCCCGCGCAGATGAAGACGTCTTTGCCGAGGATTTTCCGGAGATCGTCCGCCGTCTTTTTTGCCTTGGTCCAGCCAAAGGTGGTTGAGTAGATGCCGATAAAGCGGGGCTCGAATTGCCGGATTTCCGCGAGAACCCTCTCATGGGTGAGGAAGGCCCCGTTGATGAACCTGACCTCATGCCCCGCCCTTTGGAGCACGGCTGCCACGGACAGGGTGCCGACCGGCTGCCAGTAGTTGATCTGCGAACTTGCGGTTTTGGAGGAAAAGATTTCTTCGGGGACCCAGGCGGGAATGACCAATGTGCATTTCATAAGAATATTACCTAAATCCTGCAATCGAACCACAGAGTTCACAGAGTAACATACTGATTAAAAGGAATAAACCCTAAAACCGATGTTTCTCTCTGCGCACTCAAAAGGTGACTGCTACAAGTCTTATAATTTTTCAAAATCAAACTCACG
>JANONA010000417.1:0-2312 GCA_031420575.1 Nitrospirota bacterium
CAACGATGAGCGCAAAGCGGTCGGGATTTCTCGCAACCATGCCCTTGGGAAGCAGCTTGGCGAAGAACACCACCAGGACGCTCATGAACAACGCGGTGCTCGCCACCACCAGCGACATCCGGGAGAACAGGTTTACGGAAATGACCGTGCAAAGGACAGCGGAAAGCACGATGAAAAAGTTTTCCGCCAGCAGGAGTGTGGCATGGAGGCGGTCGCGTTCCTGGAGGAGCGTAAGCACGGTAGCCGCCCGCGCGTTCCCGGCATTATCCAGCTCACGAATGTGCGCCTTATTCGAAAAGACGATGGCTGTCTCCGACGCCGCGAAAAACGCGGCCAGAACAACGCTTATTCCGACACCCGCAAGAAGCGGCCAGGAATCCGATATAAATGCAATGAAGGTATCCATAGTTCAGCAATGGGTCATGGGGCAAGGGAATACATAGCGCGGCCTGAAGGCCGCAGCAAATTCAAAATGCAAATTGTAAATTGCAAAATGCAAATTTATAGTATCACCTAAAAAATGCATTTAGCCACAGACTTTCACGGACTATATCAGTCTTTTACTTATAAATAAAAAATCCGTTCACCTTTCAAGTGAGTTTAAGTAGAGAGGCTGTATCTATCATAGTACTGCTTTTGTCCGTGTTAGTCCGTGGCTGATTGCAGGATTTAGGTATCACCGAAAGCCATGATATCGGATTTAATTATTTTGCACTTTGCACTTTGAACTTTGAACTTTTCACATCTTCTCCCCCGTCACCCGGATGACCTCATCGAAGGTGGTCTCCCCATGCTTATCCGTGGCCTCGATCTCGGACACGGACTTCATTTTCACGAATTGCTCGAGGTTGCTGAGGTCGATCTCCGACGTCATCTCCCTGGCCGCGGCGGTCACGGACGACCGGAACCCGTAGAATTGAGCGAAGCGGCAACCTCGATGGCCGAAACCTCGTCCTCGAGGCGCATCCTGCCCCGATGCAGTGTCTCACCCCGGGCCTTGAGGACTTTCATCCGCTGCACGTCCTGCTTTATTTTGATCTCGCGGGCCTGCTCAGGACTCAGCTTCTCCGCCTTGACCAGAATCTCGCTCAGCAACTCGGTCGTAAGTTTTGTCATCGCGATTCCGTATGGCTCCGCATTCTCAAAATATAAAAAAGCCCCCGGGAAGGGGGCCATGCTTACCCTACGAAGGCTGAGCGCATAAGAGACTATTTCTTCGCCGGTTTTGCGGGCGCCGGTTTCGGCGCGGGAGCGGGCGCCGGTGCGTATGCGGGCGAAGGTGCTGGTGCGGGCGCAGGTGTAACGACAGGCGCTACGGGCTTCGGAGCCTCCGCCTTTTTCTCACAACCTACGAGTGCAACAGCAGCAACAATGACCAGAGCCGAAATTAAAACGAAGTACTTTTTCACGAGTTGTTACCTCCTTCTTGAGTTAGGATCGCTCCGCATAAAGCGGAAGCGTGTATCAGACAGCGGATGTCGGGTAATCAGAGTATCCTTGTGGCAACCGAGCGCGTCACCGTAAGCTCCCGTACTTTCTGTCCAAGTTTCTCTTCCAAAACCTGCTGCTGCTCTTCGCTGAGGCGAAGCCGGAAGACCCGGAGCTTATTCAAGGAACGCTTGGTAAGATAGATCTCGCGCAGCTCGAATCCAATCTGTTTTTTAATGTCAGAGCTCTGCTGCGGTGTCAATTCAAGCATGACCGTCTCTTCCATCGAGCGAACCCCCGTTAGTTATTGGTATTAGTGTATTAGTATAAGCGCTTTGATACGGAAATTCAAGTTTTTTTTAAAAGTTTTTTTTAAAATAAGTTCAAAGTTCGGAGTTCAAAGTTCAGAGTAACGACCTGGCTGGACACGACTTGGTTTTATACACTGCTTTTACTTTGAACTTTGAACTCTGAACTATGAACTTTTAACTTTGAACCCTGAACTATTTTTATATTTCCATCACGAGCTTCTTCGCTATCGTTTCCACTGCCTCTTCCACGTTCACCTTCACGACCTGCCCGGTTTTCCTTTCTTTCAGCTCAACGAGCCCTTCCTTGAGGTTCTTCTCGCCGATGATAATACGATAGGGGATGCCGATGAGGTCCGCGTCCTTAAACTTGACCCCGGCGCGTTCATCACGGTCGTCCATCAGGACCTCGAAACCCTTTTTCTCCAGAGCCGCGTAGAGCTCTTCAGCCACGTCCATGGACTTCGTGTCTTTTACGTTCACCGGAACGATAAGGAGTTGGTACGGGGCGATCGCAAGCGGCCAGATGATGCCGTTCTCGTCGTTCCCCTGTTCGACGGCCGCGGCCGCGATGCG
>JANONA010000418.1:0-2723 GCA_031420575.1 Nitrospirota bacterium
TAAACCCCGGGTGCGCCGTTTAATGCCTCGACTTCAAGACCCGAGTCGTCGGATAGGGCTGGTTTGCCTGTACTGTGGCAGACCTCTACCGCTTTCTTGACCGCATTCCCCTTGAAAGAGTCCCTGTCCTCCACTGTTTCCGGGCAATTCGGGAAATTGTCGAGCGAAAGAACGGTTATCGGCAAACCGGCGGTGATCCGCTTGATCTCCTCGACCTTCTTTCTATTTCGTGTAGCGAGTACTATTTCCATAGTTGTTTCTTCCCTCTTCCCTCCTCACTTCAGGACTCAACGAGGCGCTACAGTATCACAAAAGGCGGGCATTTGCAATAAGGGCAAGCAGCCACAATCCACCATCAAAACAAGTGAACCCCCGGTAACGGGCATTTTTTAAGCGATCGGCGGTATCATTTTGTGAAAATTCTCTTTACCGTGGCGGAATCGACCGTCAAAACCCGCCAAGTGCTATCAAAAATACCGGAACAAGACGCACCTATCCCTTAAGCTGTCTTTCTGAGAAACTGTTTTGTCTGCACACCTCTGCTTTAGCCGGGAGATGCCGCCAGAAGGGCAATTCTCTGACGTGCCTCTATCAGCAGCCTGCCTGAGGGCTGATTTCCCGATATCCGTACCAGTAACCTGCGGGCATGATCTATCACCCGCCCCGCTATATTTATAAACCCAAAGCGTACCGCCTTCATTCGCTTTGTTATCCATGAACCTCCCAGCACCAACCGCTTCATAAGAACATTGAGATTGTGAGATAAAACCATAATCAACCACCACGCTGCATTTTCTCCAAAATCGCCCGAGGGGAATTTGTCTCCGGCAAAATCACTCTTCATTGCTGCATGCGCCTCTTCGCTTTTACCGCAACGCTGATATAACCATGGAACCAGCAGCTCGCCTGCCCAGTCCATATTGGTCACAATGCCAAAGACCTTATACCGTTGGTTATGAAGCCGCATTACCGGAAAACAGTGCTCCGAGTCACTTTTCTCCATGCCGGGCAGTTCCGCCTGCTTGAGTTCTTCACGGGTTGCAAGATACCGATACTCAGGGCCTTTCTTGCTATGCCCTATCTTGCTCGGGACAAAACAAACCTCTGCCCACTGCCGACCTGTCATTACTAACTCATCTTTGACTTTACGAAACAATGGTCTCCAATCTTCTTCAGCAACTTCGGATACGGCCCTGCGGAACTCCTGGGTCACATCGCAGCCGATAGCAAACTCTATCTTGCCAAAGCGTTTATTATCCTCTTTGTCGCAATATGCAAGCAGTTCATGCTGATAACCAGCCGTATCTGACCGCAACCGCGCCTTCATTATATAAGACGGAAGCTGCTCCAGTGCTTCCTGTAATACCCGCTTTTGTTCGTGCCCGGCCGGCACGTTGCCGTCCCGAAACTCTGAGTGGAGTATAACGCCGCGCTCATACCAGTAAGTGTTGAGTGGTTGATACGACTTTTCCCCCTTGTAACTATATAATGCTTGATCCTTCCACGTTGTAGACAGTGTCGCATCCATATCCAGGGTGGCCGTATCTTCACCGTTGCTTTCAAAGCCGATCAGTTCTTTGTTGATTTTACCAAGAGCCTTGAGATGGTCATTGGCTTTTGGAATAAACGCTTTACCCTCCTGACGATACGTTTCCTGCTCAGCATCATGAAAGTTCGCCAGATACCGAAATATCGCCGAGGCTGACGGTAAGGTCCTTGTCCGGCCTTTCCTCCAACGACCCTTCAGTTCTCGCCGCTCCTTGCGCGTTAAACCTTGCTCCTCTGTTTTCCTCAGTATCCGGCAGAAACCCTCGTCTCCCTCCAACTTATTTATATCATCAACGCTGGCTCCCCCTGCAAGGTTCAGCAATACCAGCGACATGACCATCTGACGATCCTTCCATCCCTGATCGCCTGTGCATATCTTCAGATGTCTGTCTATCGCTTTCAGTAATCCAGTTGCCGAGGCCAGATCCAGATAGGTGGGCAATCCACCCAGCGCAGTCAGTCCTGATTTTCCTTCTTCGATCTCATATTCATACGCAAGCCCTCTTTGTGCCATGATATTTTCACCTCGCCGGTGCTGGATTATTCTTCGCAGAATTATCCTAATTCATTGCAATTGCAGGGCCAACGAGGTTTGAATGTTTATTTGATGGTGAATCAGGGTATCCCGAAGGACAACACGCTGACCAAAATCGGGAAAAAGCTGGGACTGGACAATTCGACCTTGATCCTGGCTGCCCACCAGGAAAAAGTTCCTGAGGATGTGAAGGGATATTTCCTTTCCCCGTCGCCCTCGAACACCCAGTACGGCAAAAGGACCCATCCGCTCTCAACGGAGCAGTGCGTGTATCTTGAAAAGATCATGCGTCATGAGGAGCTCCAGATCGTACGGAAAGCCCGTCAGGTTTCCGACGAAGCAAAAACGCAGATCCAGGGTTATATCGACTACCTATATGCATCGAAAAAATAATGAGCCTATTGCCGATCAGGCGACATGGCCAGTGAGTCGGTTCCTGTGCGGTGTTGCAACGGAGCGTCGTAATTTTACGTAACAAAGGTTTGCGGGTATGCCCTGACATGACGGACAAACTCATTTTTATCGATTACAGCAAGTACGCCGGCCGGAACATCTTCCGGTCCCTGCTGATCAATCTCCTTGTTAATACCCTGATCGCCCTTATCCTCGTTGCCATCGGTTTCGGCAGAGGTTTTGTCGT
>JANONA010000419.1:0-2091 GCA_031420575.1 Nitrospirota bacterium
TTCCGCGGCGACGCGGCGCGGGGCCTGTATTTCGGCGGCCTGATCTCGACCTCCCAGATCATCGCCGTCGGTATGTTCTGCTTTTCTCTGTTTATGCTGTGGAAGCTCCGGGGCAGAGCGGTAACAAAATGATCGCGACAAACCGCGGTGATTATCGCCAATAATCAAAAACCCATGCCGGCAGTTTCAGCATGGGTTTTTTGTACACACGCATACAGTGAATTTATCCTAATTTAGCTTGATTTTTAAACGGGTCTGTACTATCTTTGGTTAATCAAAACTATGAACACCAATCTTACATTCTTTACCCCGTTAGAGAAAGTTACCGATTCCGGCCGGTGGTTGATATTATTTCTTCGTCAGAGATATATTTCTCTAACGGGGTTTACCAATGAACCCGGCTCAACGCTCCTCGACCGGTTCAGGAAGACACTAACGGAGTCAAGCGCTTTGACGTCCTCGTCGGGTTCTTTCGCACCAAAGGTTCTTTAATCTTCGACAACGGCAAAAAGTATCACGTGGAGTAATCTGATCATGCCAATTCAAAGAGATTTCTTCGGGAAACAGAGAATTCCGGCAAGGGAAGGCACGAACGTTATCCCCAGATTGCGTACCAGGAAAATCGAACGTGACATATTCGATTTTCGTGGTATACTGAGTTGTCATGATCAAACGTGAAAATCTGATGCGAGAGGTGCGGTCCGCCCTCAGGCGAAGCCGCGCGGTCGCGCTCATCGGGCCGAGACAGTGTGGCAAGACCACACTGGCCCGGCAGCTCGTTTCGGCCGAATCTCCCAACTATCTTGACCTTGAAGATCCGTCAAGCATTGCCCGGCTGGACGAGCCCATGACCGCTTTGCGCGGCCTGAAGGGGCTGGTGGTCATTGACGAGGTGCAGCGGAGACCGGACCTGTTCCCGGTGCTTCGGGTTCTGACGGACCGGAGGCCTCTGTCCGCCCGTTTTCTCGTCCTCGGCAGCGCCTCGCCGGAACTTCTGAGACAGTCCTCCGAATCGTTGGCTGGTCGAATCGAGACGATCGCCATGAGCGGCTTCAGCATGTCCGAGGTCGGTCTCGGAGCGCACACGCGCCATTGGCTGCGCGGCGGGTTCCCGCCCTCCTTCCTTGCCCGGACCGAAGCTGACAGCATTGCGTGGCGGAAAAGTTTCATTCAGACCTTCCTGGAGCGTGACCTGCCCCAGTGGGGCATCGGGACGCCTTCCGTCGCATTATTGCGCTTCTGGACCATACTGGCGCATTACCACGGCCAGACCTGGAACGCGGCGGAGCCCGCGCGCGCGCTCAGTGTCAGCGAACCTACCGTACGGCGTTATCTTGACATTCTGTCCGGCGTCTTCATGGTGCGGCAGCTTCCTCCCTGGCATGCCAATTTGAAAAAGCGGCAGGTCAAGGCGCCGAAGATCTATTTCCGCGATACCGGACTGCTGCATCACCTGCTGGGCGTCCACTCGGAAAAAGAATTGCTCAGCCACCCGAAAAACGGCGCCTCGTGGGAAGGATACGTGATCGAAGAAACGATCAAGGCGACGGAACCCGATGAGGTTTATTACTGGGCGACCCACAGCGGGGCGGAGATCGACCTGGTTCTGGTAAAGAACGGGCGTCTATTGGGTGTGGAGTGCAAGCGCATGGACGCGCCGCGAATGACTCCATCCATGCGGACGGCTTTGGAAGACTTGAAGCTCGAACAGATCGCCGTAGTGTATCCGGGAACGAAGCGGTATTCCCTGGGAGAGCGCGCCGCCGCCGTTCCTTTGGAGGCAATAGCGGAGGGCATGAAGGGGCTGTTTCCAAAAAAGGAGCGCGCGTGATGCGGCCCGGCCCCATGAGTGGGCAAAGCATCGCAAGAGCGTCATGGATATTGACAACATCTCAAAAATGTATTACTATTATATTAAGTAATGCTAATTAGAAAGGTAAGGTAGAATGTAATGACGACCGCAGCGGTTAATATCACTCGAAAGGGGCAGGTGACGATCCCGAAGGAAATCCGGGAAAGGCTGAAGGCCAATGCCGTCTATTTCGAAGTAGAGGACGATATCGTCATGGTAAAGCCGGTGCGAGACGCAGC
>JANONA010000420.1:0-2036 GCA_031420575.1 Nitrospirota bacterium
AGGTATTCCTATGTTCCCCGGGGAGATTATTACGAGATCCCGTTTCGGTGCCTGACGGTCAAAGGAATTTTCAACCTGCTGACAGCCGGTCGCTGCATATCCGTGTCGCATGAGGCGCTCGGCTCGACACGCGTGATGGGCGCGTGCATGTCTTTGGGAGAGCAGTCAGGCAGGGCCGCGGCGTATCGGGTCAGGAACGGGAAGTACCCGGAGAATATAAAAGATTATTGGTAACTACTCAGGTTCAAAGTTCCAAGGTTCACGGTTCAAGGTTAGAGAGCGGTGAAGATTGAGATGAAGAATACATATCGCCCAACGAATTCAAAGATGTCTACGAGCAAGCTAAACGAACACGTGTTGCCGTTCGTGGATTCATCAACTATCTAAAAAATATCAGGAGAGCAAAGCAGCCAACCGTGAACCGTGAACCTGACAACCTGAGTAGTTACGTTTTTCCAAAGAGGGGCTTTCTGTGCGAATACTACTCGTGAAACCGAATCCTCAGCTTCTCGTGGCAAAGCGCCTGCAGGAGGGCTTCCTGCACCTTGAACCGCTTGAGCTCGAGATGGTAGCCGGCGGCGTGCCGTTGGAAGACGAGGTCGTTATTCAGGACCTGAGCTTTGAGAAGGACCCGATCCTGGGATTTCTGAACAAGCTGCGCGAGATGAATCCGCGGATCGTCGGTTTCACCGGCTACAGCAGCCAATCCGCCCTGGTCAAGAAACTTGCCGCCCTGGTGAAAATACACGATCCGAAGATCGTGACCGTGGTCGGCGGCACGCACGCCACGATCATTCCGGCGGATTACGCTTTGAACGGCGACGGTATTGATATTATCGTTCGCGGCGAAGGGGGAACAGCGTTCGCTGAGCTCGTCAAGCGCTTTAAAAATGGAGAACCACTTGCGTTCGGCGATGCGGTCCTCTCGCCGAAAGACCCCGGGTTCGCGGAGAAGGCGGCCGGCCCGCCGCCGGAGTTCCCGCCGGTGGACCGGATCCCGCGTCCGCGCCGGGACCTCGTGGACCGGTCGCGCTACTTCTGCGTCTGGACCTCGAGCACCGAGAAAAAACTCGACACGATCTTTCCGCGAACCGCGAGCATGCGCACTTCCACCGGCTGCGCTTTTTCGTGCTCCTTTTGCGTGGTGCATCACTTGATGCGCGGCAAGTACCTCCAGCGGCGGCCCGAGGACGTTGTCGACGAGATTGAAACTATCGCTGAAGACCATATCTATTTCGTGGACGATGAGACCTTCCTGAACAAGGACCGTTTGACGAAGATCGCTAACCTGCTTCTTGAAAAGGGAATCAAAAAGAAGTACATCAGCTGGGCCCGGGCCGACACGATCGTGAAATATCCCGATCTGTTCAGGCTCTGGAAAAAGGCCGGCTTAAGCGTGGTCTATGTCGGTCTTGAGGCCATGGTGGGGTCGCGACTCGACAAGTACAAGAAGCGGACGAGTGTGGACACGAACCGCAAGGCCGTTGAACTCCTGAAGGAGATCGGTATCACACTCCACGCCAGCTTTATGGTCGATCCGGACTTCTCGGTACAGGACTTCCGGGACCTTGAAAATGAGATCATGAAGGTTTGCCCGGCCGAGGTCACCTTCACCGTGTTCTCGCCGTCACCGGGGACCGAGCTCTGGCACACGCACAAAAACGATTACATCGTCGACCCATATCTCTACTACGACTGCATGCACACGATCCTGCCGACGAAGCTCGGCATGAACAAGTTCTATGCGCATTTTGCAAAGCTGTCGCGCGTGGCCCTCCAGGCGAACCCGCTGAGGGTGAACAAGGTCAGGATACCGTTCAGGGAAATGATGAGGATCATTTATCTCGGCACGCGGTACATTTTCGCCATGCGGAACATCTATAAGGATTATTTGCCGAAAAAAAGATGAATATTTACGATTTCATAAAACAGGAAGCGGATAAGCATCCCCGGAAGATCGCGGTGATTGAAGGCGAGGACCGTATTACCTATGGGCAGTTGATCGTTGCCGCGGAACAGCTTGCGGAAACGCTGCG
>JANONA010000421.1:0-2224 GCA_031420575.1 Nitrospirota bacterium
TTTTTTGATCTTGATCGCCAAGCCGCCTTTGTTGCCGGAGATCCTGAGCATCTCCTCCGCCGCCTTCCAGGCAATGTTCCCCTCTCCTGACGGAACCGCGAGACTGTCGCAGCTCACGCTGATACCTGGTCCGCTGAGCGATACGGTCACCTCGTCGAACAGCCCGACCATCTGCATCAGCATTTCCACGTCGTGGTAACCGTCCAGCCTCCTGCCGAGCACGGACAAACAAAGATTGATCTTCGCCGGAGAACGGAGCGTTATTTTATCCATAGCGCGGCCCATAGAAATCTATAACTGTCAAGCCAAAATAGATTTTCACATCATCTTGAAAAATCTGGAACATCGCTGATCAGGGCGGCCACAAGGGGCCGCACCTTCAGGCTCAACATTTTTTCAGTCACGCGGGTCGGGTTGTTCTTTCACCTGGCTTATTCAAAATCCGGCTTACTTAACGCGGATTGTCTAAGTATCGACATGAAGGTTCCATAAGGTATTTCCCGTTTTGCAGCAGGGACGATAACCGTCAAGCTACCCTTGCGAAATTTTTTGTGGCTTCCCGTCTGGTCAATCTCAAGAAAACCGTTTCCCCTGAGAACCTTGATGATATGGCGTGACGAGTGGAGTTTAGGCATGAATACTCGCTTCACCAATCAAAGCATCGCCGACCTCATGAAAACCAGAACGGGCCGGCTCATCTCTCAAATACAATTGCACGGCATCCTTCAGGTTTTCAACCGCCTGATCGATGGTATTCCCAAAACTGGCAACTTCGACATTCAGACACTGCGAGACATAATATTTTCCCTCACCATAAACAACATATTTGAATTGGCGCATCACAACCTCCTCTCAATAAGCACCTTCAGGTTCGCTGTAGTACAGGGCGCACTCAGTGTGCCCCTACTGTCCCCTGTCTACTGTCCCCCGCCCTCCTCATCGCTCAGCAGAAACGCCTCTTCGCTGATCGGGACGTTCACTTCCGCATCGCTGTACACAATGGTGAGCAGCAGCTTTTTGTCCGGGCGCTCAATCACCAGGGTCGTCGGCAAAAGGTAATGCGCGATTTCCGCTGTCCCGTCGAACCGCGCCTGATACACTAATTTTCCCGACCGATACAGTGCATGCGAAACCAGCCTCGGCATACTCCCTGGTCCGGGGGGGAGCACGACCCTGACGCGGCGGACACTATCATCGCGCGACAACTCAAGCATACAGTCGTCGTTCAGCCCGCGGAACAACCTGGCCTCGGAGAGCGGCACAATAGCCGGAATATTGCCGGAGAGGATGGCGCAAAGCTCCTGAACCTCTAACCCTTCTCCAAGCAGCCGCTCCAGCGCTGCCGGGCCCTGTCGGACGACCCGGTCATTTCCCGGAAAACGCGCCAGCGCCTCCCGGCCGTCCCAGACCAGCGCAAGCACTGACTGCCCCAGAGGCCCGAAGGCCTCGATCCTGAACCTGCACTGCGCATCCAGCACGATGCCCACGTTCTCGAGCGCGCGTTTTTTGCCCCTCTTGACCACCTCGACGCTTGCGATCGCCTTGAGCCCGGTAAAAGACTGCCGGCGCTGTTCCAGCGCCTGAAGCAGCGGTCCGGCCGGGACCTCGGTCATGGGAATCACCGGTTTTTTGGGAAGGCATGAGAACAGGAGCGGAATAACGATGAAAGCGATGAGTCGGTTAGTCTTCACTTCTTGCCTTTTCCCCTCGGCTTCACATCCTTGAGCAGCTCATCGGGATTACCGAACCCCGCTGCCTTAAACTTCTCGCGGAGCTTCCGGTTCCTGGGGTCGAACTCCAGGGACTTGAGCCACTGCTGTCTGGCATGGTCTTTTTGGGAAAGCTTCAGAAAAATATCTCCGTAGTGCTCGCGCATCACGGGGTCATCCGCTACCTGTGAGACCGCTTCTTTCATGACTTCGAGCGCCTCGTTCAGCATATTCTTCTGATAGTAGGCCCAGGCAAGACTGTCGAGAATATACCCGTTTTTGGGCTTGAGCAGAAGCGCCCGTTTGATGAGCCGTATCGACTCGTCCAGGTTCTCGCCCTTTTCCGCATAGGAGTAGCCCAGGTAGTTCAGCGCATCCGCATGGTCCGGATTGAGCTCGATCGTCTTTTTGAGCGTTACGATCATTTCGTCGCGTTTGCCCCACTTTTCGTAGGCAACCGCCAGACTGAACAGCAGGTCGTCCCGGTCCGGCGCCATCTGAAAGCCCTTAGTCAG
>JANONA010000422.1:0-2930 GCA_031420575.1 Nitrospirota bacterium
GAGCTATTAGCGGAGTTGAAGGAGCAGGGAAGGGACTCCGATTTTGCGAAGCTGCTCGCTGACTTTTTAACACTATTCAAACAGTCCTACCTCGCGTGGTCTGAGCTTTGGGAAAAAGCCAAGGCCCACATCGACGCCGAACGAATGCACTTTTTGCTTGAAATCTTTAAGCCAATTTATGACAGCTATCAGCGACATTTGAAAGAACGCAAGGAAATTGACTTTGCCGATATGCGTATTCCGGTCCAATTCAGGCACCCATTCCGCTGCAATTCAGGCACCTGTTCCGGTCCAAATCAGGCACCCATTCCGGTCCATTTCGGGCACCCTCTAACGCATAACAACAACGCTGGGTAAATTCTGCTGATTCGTATATCCTGACTCCTCAAAATTCGATTCTAAGGAGAACAGGATGACGAGAGAAAGAATACCCATGCGAACGATCAAGGAAGTCCTCCGCCTCAAATGGTCCTGCGGCATGAGCCGTCGGGCCATATCCAAAAGTTGTGGAATAGCCAGAAGCACCGTTGACGAGTACGCGAAACGCGCCAAACAAGCTGGACTGTCATGGCCCCTGCCAGAACTCGACGAGACAGCTCTCGAGCATCTCCTCTACCCGCCAGTAGCCGTTTTAGATTACCCACGCCCACTTCCTGTCTGGGCAGACATCCACCGAGAGCTTGCACGAAAGAGCGTCACCCTGATGCTTCTCTGGGACGAATACAAAGCGCAGTATCCCGAGGGCTACCAATACAGCCAGTTCTGCGACCTCTATCGCGCCTATGCAAAAAAGCTCGATATCTCCATGCGACAAATTCATCATGCGGGAGAGAAGCTGTTTGTCGATTACTGCGGCCAAACGGTTCCGGTCATTGATCAATCCACCGGTGAGGTACAAGAATGCCAGGTTTTTGTCGCCGTCCTGGGCGCCAGCAACTTCACGTTTGCCGAGGCAACGTATACTCAGGGGCTTCCGGACTGGATCGGCTCCCATGTCCGGGCTCTTGAGTTTATCGGCGGCGTGGTCGAGATACTGGTCCCTGATAATTTACTCAGCGGTATTACCAAGCCCTGTCGCTATGAGCCGGGCATCAATCGCACCTATCAGGAGCTGGCGGTTCATTATGGGGCTGCCGTTATTCCCGCTCGTGTTAAAAAACCCAAAGACAAAGCAAAGGTAGAGGCTGGGGTCCAACTCGTGCAGCGATGGATTCTGGCCGCCCTCAGGAACCGTACTTTTTTCAGCCTCGCGGAGCTCAACGCGGCAATCCGGGAACTGCTGGATAAACTCAATAATAAACCGTTCAAGAAGCTCTCCGGCAGCCGCATGAGCAGGTTCCTCGAAATCGATAAGCCAGCATTACGACCGTTGCCTGCGATAGCGTTCGAGTTCGCGGAATGGCAAATAAAAAAACGGTCCGGCATCGATTACCACCTCGAAGTTTATGACCACTATTACAGCGTTCCGTATCAACTCCGCGGAGAATATCTGGACGTGCGGCTCACGGGGTCCATTGTGGAGGTCTTTTTTCACAACAAGCGGATCGCATCACATATCCGGTCCTATGCCAAGGGAAGGTATACGACGCTCACCGAGCACATGCCGAAGCCCCATCAGGACTATGCGGACTGGACCCCAGAGCGCCTGATACGCTGGGCGTCGGAAACCGGCAAAGCAACGGCCGAGCTGGTTACGGCCATTCTCGCAAAGAAGTTGCATCCGCAACAGGGCTTTCGCTCCTGCATGGGGATCATCACTCTTGCCAGGAAGTTTGGCAAAGAACGTGTCGAGGCCGCATGCAAGCGGGCGCTCGCCATCGGGGGTACCAGCTACAAAAGCGTCAAGTCCATCCTCGAAACAGGTCTGGACAAAATGCCCTTGCCGGAGCCGAGAACTGACGCACCGAAGATCACGCACAGCAACATCCGGGGCAGCGAATACTATCACTAACCATTCAAACCAAAGGAGACCAGTATGTTAATGCATCCCACACTCGACAAGATCGAACAGCTCCGATTATTCGGCATGGCAAAGGCACTGCGGGAACAACTGCAGAATCAAGCAGCAACCGCTTTAAGCTTCGAGGAGCGGCTTGGGCTCCTCATTGACCGCGAGATGACCGAGCGGGAGAACAGGCGGCTTGCTACGCGTTTAAGGACGGCAAAACTGAGAATCTCGGCAGCCGTTGAAGACATCGATTTCCGTCAGCCCCGGGGGCTGGACAAATCGCTCGTTCTGTCACTTGCGTCGAACCAGTGGATCACCGAACATCATAACCTGCTCATCATCGGGCCGACCGGCGTGGGCAAGAGCTATCTTGCCTGCGCCTTGTCCCACAAGGCTTGCCGTGATGGTCATCTCGTCGTGTATCATCGGCTGCCACGGCTCCTTGAAGAACTGGCCCTTTCGCATCATGATGGACGGTATCGTAAGCTGATGAAGTCGCTTCTCAAGGCAGACCTTCTTGTCCTCGACGACTTCGGCCTCGCGCCCCTCACAACAGAACAACAAAGGGATCTTCTTGAAATCATCGACGACCGGTATGATCGGAGGTCAACTCTCGTGACGAGCCAGCTGCCTGTAAAGCACTGGCACGATATTCTGGCCGATCCTACCTTAGCCGACGCCATCCTGGATCGGCTGGTGCACAATGGGTATAAAATCGAACTGAAAGGAGAATCAATGAGAAAGAACAAATCAAAGATCAATCGTTGACAACTTAAAATCGCTGTGCGATAGTAGCTGTAACCCGGCGTTCGTTCACCCCGTTAGGAGGGTGCCCGAATTGGACCGGAATGGGTGCCTGAATTGAATCGGAATGCCTGCCTGAATTGACCGGAATACGCATTTGCCGATATACGGCTCCAGCATGCTTACCTTGCCTTCGTGTCCGCTATAATCGAAGATGATCTCTGCGGGAGGTACGTCG
>JANONA010000423.1:0-3298 GCA_031420575.1 Nitrospirota bacterium
GTTGCCGGCATTGACTATCTCAAGGAAGTGAACTTCGGCAAGCCGAGAAATCTAAAGGGCAAAAAGGTCGTGGTGATCGGCGCGGGCAACGTGGGCATGGATATCGCGTGCCAGGCGTATGATCACGGCGCGGAATCCGTGGTCTCCGTTGACGTACAGAAGCCGGCCTCCTTCGGCAAAGAGCGGGAGATGGCTGAAGAAAAAGGGACCCGGATCCTTTTTCCGAAGGTCACGGAGAGATACGACGCAAAGGCCGGGAAACTATATTTCAAAGACGGCACGAGCATCGACGCCGATCTGGTCATCATCTCCATCGGCGAGAAGCCGATCCTCGACTTCCTGCCCGCGGAGATACATACCAACCGCGGCTACATCGTCGTGAACGACCTGGGTCAGACCTCGGACGTGAAGGTCTTTGCCATCGGCGACGCGACCAGGCCGGGTCTTGTGACCCACGCCATAGGCGCCGGCAAGGTGGCTGCTGACGTGATTAATTCGCAGCTCATGAACACGGATTACGTGCCGGAAGAGCGGCGCATGATCCCCTCCGAGCGGATCAAGACCGAATACTACGAGGTCTGCGGACTGAGCGACATCAAGTTTTCGCCCAGGAAGGAAGCCGACCGCTGCATGAGCTGCGGTTCCTGCCGGGACTGCGGCATGTGCGTCGAGACCTGCTACTACGGCGCCATCACGCGCGGAAAGCTCCCGAATAAGTCTTTTGAGTACGTGGTGGATGAAAGCAAGTGCATCGGCTGCGGCTTTTGCGCGGGGATCTGCCCTTGCGGCGTCTGGGAGATGCTGGAGAACATTTAGTTTGTTCGGCGCGTTTCCCAAACGCGCCGAACAAACGTACCTACAATTTTGTCGCACACCCCCCCGTAATCAGGATGGTAGCCGCCACACCCCATTCCATGCTATACTCTCACCAGAATAAGCCGAGGGCTGCCGCATGAAAAGCAAGAGTAGTAAAAAGAAAGATAACGTGATCCACGGTGTGAGCCTGCTCACGGACCACGACATATACCTTTTTAAAGAGGGCAATCATTTCGGCCTCTACGAAAAATTGGGCTCGCACGTCATGACGGTGGATAATGCGGTCGGCACGCTTTTCGCGGTCTGGGCGCCGAACGCGTCAAAGGTCTCGGTTATCGGCGATTTCAACGGCTGGAACAGGGACAGTCACCATCTTGCGGTCCGGCACGACGGCTCGGGAATATGGGAAGGGTTCATCCCCGGCATTGCTTACGGAACTATCTACAAGTACTCCATCGTCTCGCGGTATCACCACCATCGGGGTGAAAAGGGAGATCCCTTTGCGTTCTCCTGGGAGATGCCGCCGAGGACCGCATCCATTATATGGGACCTGCGGTACGAGTGGAGCGACGGGGAATGGATGAAGGACCGGCGCGCGCGCAACTCGCTGAACGCTCCTTTTTCCGTGTATGAGCTCCACATCGGCTCATGGCGCAGAAAACCTGAAGAGAACAACCGTTCCCTTACCTACCGCGAGCTGGCGGACTATCTTCCCGAATATCTCAAGGACACCGGTTTCACCCACGTTGAGTTCATGCCCGTGATGGAGCATCCGTTCTACGGGTCCTGGGGCTACCAGGTCACCGGTTACTTCGCGCCCACAAGCAGGTACGGCGCGCCTCAGGACTTCATGTATCTGATTGACCGGCTGCACCAGGAAGGGATCGGCGTGATCCTCGACTGGGTGCCGTCGCACTTCCCGGACGATGCGCACGGGCTTGTGTATTTCGACGGGACCCATCTCTATGAACACGAGGATCCGAAAAAAGGGTTCCATCCTGAATGGAAGAGTTACATCTTCAACCACGGCCGGCGCGAGGTGCGCAATTTTCTGATCAGCAGCGCCCTGTTCTGGCTCGACAAGTACCATGTTGACGGTCTCCGCATCGACGCGGTGGCATCCATGCTCTATCTCGATTATGCGCGCAAGGAGGGGGAGTGGATTCCGAACCAGTACGGCGGCAAGGAAAATATCGACGCCATCGACTTCCTGCGGAGTCTGAATCGCGAGGTTTACCGCGCGTTCCCCGACGCGCAGACCATTGCCGAGGAATCCACCTCCTGGCCCATGGTCTCGCGGCCCGCGCACGTGGGCGGACTCGGCTTCGGCATGAAATGGAACATGGGATGGATGCACGACACGCTTGACTATTTCTCCGAGGATCCGATTTTCCGCAAGTACCATCACAACAACATCACCTTCAGCATCTGGTACGCCTTCTCCGAGAACTTCATGCTGCCCCTGTCCCATGACGAGGTGGTGTACGGCAAGGGCGCCCTTGCGGGCAAGATGCCGGGCAGCGGCTTGCAGAAGATGGCGAACCTGCGGCTTCTGTTAGGGTACCAGTACATGCACCCGGGCAAGAAGCTTCTGTTCATGGGCTGTGAGCTCGGCCAGTGGGCGGAGTGGAACCATGAGCAGAGCATTGAATGGCACCTTCTGCAGTATCAGTCCCATTTCGGCGTTTGGCGATGGGTGCGTGACTTGAACCACCTTTACCGGAGCGAGCCCGCGTTGTATGAGCTCGATTTCGACAACCGGGGGTTCGAGTGGGTGGATTTCAGCGACCAGGAGCATGGCGTCATCAGTTTTCTGAGAAAAGGCAGGTCGGGCAGCGACAGGGTCCTCGCGGTCTTTAACTTTACACCGGCGCCGCGGTATAACTATCGTATCGGCGTCCCTGAGGGAGGGTGGTGGAGAGAACTCCTGAACAGCGATGCGCGGGTCTACGGCGGGGAGGGGAATGGAAATTTCGGCGGACTCGAGGCCGCCGGCGAGCCGTGCCACCATCGGAGCCATTCGCTCCTCATCACCATCCCGCCGCTGGGCGTGGTGGTGTTCAAAAAATGACACAAGAGGCAATCTCCGCGCTATTGCATATCAAAACATTCAATTGACAGACAGCATTCTCTTAGTTGTGTTATTCACACCTTCCGGGATAGTATGGATCGGAAATGGCAACTACTCAGGTCAGTTACTTCGCTTCGTCGCAGGGAGCGCGGGGAATATCGATTTTCCCGTCATAATCAGCGCTCGCGGCGCTTCCGCTTCGCCCGCGCCGCCTGGACGTTCCGTCGAAAGATGGCCGCGAGCAATGAGCATTCCCAAAAATATTTGCCGAGGCATGAAAATGATTGACTTTTTCGTTCAAACAAGGTACTTTTAAAAACATTCCGCATGTTCACGCAGCTCACGGGGGTGCATCATGAAACACGTTTCGCGTATAATGCTTCTCGGTATTCTCATGCTCTCGCTCTGTCT
>JANONA010000424.1:0-1688 GCA_031420575.1 Nitrospirota bacterium
AAAAAAAGGGGAAACCCAGGGTCACTGTTGAGTAACCGCCGGGTTTCCCCGTTCTCCGTATCAAACCGCATGCGCTGCCGCGCCTAACTTACTTCTCGCCCGAGAACGGCAGAAGCGCGATGTTCCTGCACCGCTGCACCGAAACCGTGACCTCGCGCTGATGCCGCGCGCAGTTGCCGGAGATGCGGCGGGGAAGTATCTTGCCCCGCTCGGTGACGAAGAAGCGAAGCGACTTTATGTCCTTGTAATCAATGAACGGCGTTTTGTCAACGCAGAACCGGCATACCTTTTTGCGGACCTGGAAACGTCTCTTGTTCGGACCTCTGCTGTCCCTGCTGTCTCCTCTGGCGCCTCGCGAGTCATGGGGCCGTTCGGATGGTCTTGCCTGGAATTCCGCCATAATAGTAAACTCCTCTTGGAATAGTTTTGAAAGACCGGTTGCTTAGAAGGGGATTTCTCCCTCATCCACGGGCGCTTCGGGCGCGGGTTCAGGATGACTGGGCCCGCCCCCCTGGCCGGATCCGGCTGACGAGCGCTTCGGCATGAAAGTCACCGACTGCGCCGCCACTTCTACCTTGCTTCGCTTCTGGCCGGTCTCTTTGTCGTCCCACCGGCGCTGCTGCAGCCTGCCTTCGATCAGCGCCCCATCTCCCTTGTTGAGATATTGCCCGCAGTTCTCAGCCTGCTTGCCGAATACGACGATGTCGATATAGCTGACCTCTTCCTTAGTCTCTTCGCCCTGCTTGTACTTACGGTTGACCGCAAGGGCAAAGCTCGCTATCGCGCTGCCGTTCGGCGTATAGCGCACCTCGGGATCGCGGGTGAGATTGCCCAGCAGGATCACTTTATTGAAGCTCGTCATTGGTTACCTCGATTTTCCCGATGTCCTCATGCCGTTCTTCAGCAGCAAGAGGGGCTCGGACGAATGTGGCCCGCGGTCAGCAGCTACGCCGCGGTTTGTGCCGCTTCCGCTGCCGCCTTGGCGAGAGCTTTCTTCTTCGGCTTCGGGGCCGGACGGATGCGGAGCTCTTTTTCGAGCTTGACCGTCAGGAACTTGATCACCGAATCCGTGAGCTTGTAGGTGCGCTCGAGCTCGCGTATGGCAGTGGGCGCCGCCTTGAACTGAAAAAACACATAGTGGCCGCGCTTCTGTTTTTTGATCTCGTAGGCGAGTTTCTTTTTGCCCCAGTCCTCGAACTTGATCATCTCTCCGCCCTGCTTCGCGACCACGTCCTGCATCTTTTTGATCACGTTGGCGGTCTCTTCATCGGTCTGGTTGGCGTTGATGATGAAGATGGATTCGTATATATGCATTGTTGTTTGCCTCCTCATGGGTTATAGCCCCCTGCTGAAACTCAGGGAGCAAGGAGTAATCCCGTTTCGCATCCAGCGCGGGAATCGACCTTACTCGGTTTTGAGAGATGAAACATTAGCACAGGCGGTCTGAAAAATCAAGCCTTTTCTTAAGGAGGGGTGTCTTTTCTTTGAGGTCCTTGGCGTTTAAAAGTTCTTGCTGAGGGCGTTCTCCAGTATTTTTTATTGACAAAACACGCATACTGTTTTATTATCAATTTCACTTTTTAAATTGCACGGTTACGAAGCTTAAACGCCTTGAAATCGTTCAGAGTTCATTGTTCAAAGTTCGGAGTTCAGAGAAGAAGGCAGGTAGAAATCTTGTCCAGAAAATC
>JANONA010000425.1:0-4942 GCA_031420575.1 Nitrospirota bacterium
TACCCTGAGCGGAAAGGCGCCCTCTTCTCTCCCTCGATCGCGAAGGGCTTGCAGACCTCTCGGCACTTGTCGCACATGGTGCAGAGCGCGGGGTTGATCTCGTACCGCGCCAGATACGCGCACTCGCGGTGGATACACAGGCCCTTGATATGGCGCTCGAGGTCTTCGATGCTGTTTGCAAGACACGATGCGAGGATATCGGCATGGTCCTTGCCTTTCTTGCACATGCCGCCGTCTTTCACCTCAACGGCAATGCGCTTGAGCTGGCCGAGGTGCTTCTCCTCGCCCTTGCCGGCCTGTATCGCCTCGATGATCGCGATGGCGTCATAGACCCCGAGCTTGCACGGGTGGCACTTTGAGCACATCATCGTTTTTGGATCGGCGTCGTAGTAGAACTGCTTCAGTTTTGTCGCGGTCAGGCTGACCGGGCATTTACTTTCCGTGGCTGACATGGGCGCTCCCCTTCTCAATAACAATGGCGTCGGTAGGACATACAGGATAGCACGCCTTGCACTTGGTGCAGTAGTCCTGGTCTATATAAAAACCCTCGCGCTTTTCGATCACGGCGTCAAAGGCGCAAGCCTGCTTGCACAGGCCGCAGTTGATGCACTCCTCCGGCAGGATGCGGTATACACCCAGGCCCTGGCATTGCTTTGAGCGGCAGTACTTGTCCTTTACGTGCTCTTCGTATTCCTCGCGGAAGTACCGGATCGTGGAAAGCACCGGGTTCGGCGCGCTGCTGCCGAGACCGCAAAGCGAGGTCTCCACGACCTTCTTGCCGATAGCCTCGAGCCGCTCGATGTCGCCTTCCTCTCCCTTGCCGGAGGTGAGCTTCTCGAGTATCTCGTACATCTGGTGGGTGCCGATGCGGCAGGGCGGGCACTTGCCGCAGGACTCGGACTTGCAGAAGGAGAGGAAAAACTTGGCCATGTCCACCATGCAGTTGTCCTCGTCGAGCACGATCATGCCGCCCGAGCCCATCATGGAGCCCGCGTTGGCAAGGGTGTCGAAATCAACCGGCGTGTCGAGCAGGCTTTCGGGCAGGCACCCGCCGGAAGGACCGCCGGTCTGGAGCGCCTTGAATTTCTTGTTCCGCAGAATGCCGCCGCCGATGTCGTACACGATCTCCCGCAGGGTGATGCCCATGGGCACCTCCACAAGGCAGGAGTTCTTCACTTTGCCCGCAAGGGCGAAGACCTTGGTTCCCGGCGAGCCCTTTGTTCCGATGGACAGAAAATAATCCGCGCCCTTTTCTATAATGATCGGCACATTCGCGAAGGTCTCGATGTTGTTGAGGTTGGTGGGATGGCCCCATACTCCGCCCTTATGCTCCGAGAGCCTCGGGGGCCGGGGCCGGGGAAAGCCCCGCTCGCCCTCGATAGAGGCGACAAGGGCGGTGGACTCTCCGCACACGAATGCGCCCGCGCCCTCCCGGATCTCGATGTCGAAATCGAAATCCTTGCCCAGGATGCGCTCGCCCAGAATGCCGAGTTCCCTTGCCTGGCCTATGGCAATACTCAGGTTTTCAACGGCAAGGGGGTATTCGTGCCGCACGTAGATATATCCGTACTGCGCGCCGATGACGTAGGCGTTCAGGATCATGCCTTCGAGCAGGCTGTGGGGGTTTGCCTCCATGATCGAGCGGTCCATGAACGCGCCCGGATCCCCTTCATCGCCGTTCGCCACGACATATTTTATCGCGCTTTTGGCGCCCTTGGAGTGATGCCACTTTTTACCGGCAGGGAAACCCGCGCCGCCGCGGCCCCTGAGATTCGCCTTGTCAACCTCGGCAAGCACGTCCTCCGGCGTCATGGAGGAGAGGGCCTTTTCAAGCGCAACGTATCCGCCGATCTTGATGTAGTCCATGATGGAACGCGGATCTATCCGGCCGTTGTTCTTGAGCACCAGCCTGAGCTGCTTTTTATAAAGCGGGATGCCCTCGATCGCGGTCACCGGCTCGGTCAGGATATTGTCCCGGTACAGGAGCGGCCGGTACGGCGCGTGGGCAACCACGGTGTAGGAAAGAAGCGGCGCTACGCTCTCGGGCTTCACCCGGGTATAGAATATGCCGTTGGGCTCGACCATGACGTTCGGTCCGCTGGAGCACATGCCCCTGCATCCCGTGGTCTTGACGTCGATATCAAGCCCTTTCCGCTCCGCCTCTTCCTTTAATTTCCTGACAACTTTCCTGGAGCCCGAGGCCCTGCACGCGCTGCCGCCGCAGGCGCAGATGGTGACCTTGCCCGTGTCTTCAGCGCAAACCGAGGCCCTGAGCTTCTGTATGTCTTGTATGCTGTTCAATCGTTCCATAATAAATAATTCAAGATTGACGGTCTCGTAAAAAGTCGAAAAACGCACGATTTGTCATTTCGAACGAAGTGAGAAATCCCGGTTTTTCAATCAGTTGAAAGACCTCTCTCTTCGTTCGAGGTGACACGTTCGGACTTTTTACGAGACCATCAAAATTCAAGATTCAAGATTCAAAACCGCGCGCGCCCCAACGCTCATCAATGGCGCTGCGGTGAATACCCGCTCTCCTGCCCTGCCCCCTGTTTCGCGATCTTGACCGCGTCCGTCGGGCAGACATCGAAGCACGCCTTGCACTTGGTGCAGTAGTCGCTGTCCACATAGAACCTGTCATGGGTCTCGACAATGGCGTCAAAGGCACAGACCGGCTTGCACAGGCCGCAGCGGATGCACTCCTCCTGGATGATCGTGTAAGAGCCCGTGCCCTTGCACACATTTGCGCGGCAGTATTTGTCCCTTACGTGCTCCTCATACTCCTCGCGGAAATACTTGAGCGTGGAGAGCACGGGATTCGGGGCGGTCTTGCCGAGGCCGCAGAGCGAACCTTCCTTAATCGTATGGCACATCTGCTCCAGCTTCGCGAGGTCTTCGGGAATCCCTTCCCCTTTCGTGATCCGGTCCAATATCTGAAGCATCTGATACGTCCCGATCCTGCACGGCGGGCACTTGCCGCAGGACTCCTGCTGGGTGAACGAGAGGAAGAACCTGGCCATGTCCACCATGCAGTCGGTCTCGTCCAGAACCACCATGCCGCCCGAGCCCATCATGGAGCCGACTTCCAGCAAAGAGTCGAAGTCAACCTTGAGGTCGATCAGCTCCGCGGGGAGGCAGCCGCCCGAGGGGCCCCCGGTCTGGATGGCCTTGAACTTCTTGTCCCTCAGGATCCCGCCGCCGATGTCATAGACGATCTCCCGGAGCGTGATCCCCATCGGGACCTCGATCAGGCCCGTGTTCTTGATCTTGCCGGTCAGGGCGAATACCTTGGTGCCCCTGCTGCGCTCGGTCCCCATCTTCGCGAATACGGCGCTCCCGTGCCGGATGATATAGGGCACATTCGCCAGCGTTTCTATATTATTGATGCACGTGGGATAGGACCATACACCCTGCTCTGCCGGGAACGGCGGCTTCTGCACAGGAAATCCGCGTTTGCCCTCGAGGGAGGCCAGAAGCGCCGTTTCCTCGCCGCACACAAAGGCGCCCGCGCCCTCGCGGATGATCAGGTCAAAGCTGAACCCGGAACCGAGGATGTTCTCTCCCAAAAGCCCAAGCTCACGGGCCTGGTGGATGGCGATTTCGAGATTTTTGACCGCCAGCGGGTATTCATGCCTTACATAGATATACCCCATCCCGGCCCCGACGGCATAGGCGCAGATCATCATGCCCTCGAGCAGGCCATGGGGGTCGCCTTCCATGATGGAGCGGTCCATGAACGCGCCCGGATCACCTTCATCGCCATTCGCAACAACGACCTTCATGCCGTTGCCGGACCCGCGCACGGCGGCCCATTTAATACCCGCTGGAAACCCCGCGCCGCCCCTGCCGCGTAGGCCGGCGCCCTTCACCTCTTCAATGACCGCCTCCGGCGTCAGGGAAAAGAGCATCTTCTCCAGCGCCGCGTAGCCGTCATGGGCGATATAGTCCTCTATACTGTTCGGGTCAACCAGCTCGTTGTTTTTGAGCACGACCCTCTGCTGCTTCTGGTAAAACGGCACGTCGTCAATGGTGAGCGCGGGTTTGTCAAGAATCGTTTTTTTATAGAGGAGCTCACGCACCGGGAAACCGGCCTTGAGCGTGGTGCTCACGATGGCCGGCACATGCGAGGGCTTCACTTTCTGATAGAAATATCCCTGGGGCTCCACGAGCATGAGGGGCCCCTTCTGGCACAGGCCCTGGCATCCCGTGGTCACGATGTCCGTCTTCGCGCCGCTCTTCTCCATATCCGCCTTCAGTGCCTTCAGGACTTTGAGCGAACCAGTGGCCCGGCACGCGGTGCCGCAACACAGCTTTACCTTCTGCTTGCCGGCATCCCGCCCCTGTGCAAGGGAACGACGCAATACGCTGATATCTTCTTTATTAGTCAGTCTTTGGCTGCTCATATACACCGATTCTGATGTCCCTGATGATAGCGTCAACCATGGCCGGGGTCAGCTCACCCGAGATGTCCTCATTCACCACCAAAACAGGCGCAAGGCCGCAGCAGCCCACGCAGCCCACGGTCTCTAAGGTAACCGCGCGGTCCGGTGTGGTCTCGCCCGGCTTTACACAAAAGGAGTCCTCGATCTTTTTCACCACCTCGCCCGCGCCCCGCACGTGGCAGGCAGTGCCCACGCAGACGCTTACAATATTTCTGCCCCGGGGTTTGAAGTGGAACTGCTTGTAAAAGGAGGCCACGCCATAGACCGTTGAAAGAGACATACCAAGCCTCTCGGAGATCATCTGCATGGCCTCTTCCGGTAAATAGCCGACCTTGTCCTGGACCTTCTGGAGCACGGAGATCACGATGCCGCGCTGGCCCTGTGCATCGTCGAGAACAGTATTAACTTTTACCAAATCTTCTTGCTGGAGCACGGTAAGACCTCCCTACTGAAATTGCGTAAAGAACAACCCGAACAACAGGTTAGCGGTTTTGATTTTT
>JANONA010000426.1:0-6507 GCA_031420575.1 Nitrospirota bacterium
CGAGATCGCCTTGAGCGCTTCCACAAGGCGGTTCAGGTCGTCCTGCCGATCGCCGATCGAGACGATCACAAGCACATGGAACGGGTCCGCCATCTCCACCTGGATGTCGAAGCGGCTGTTCAGGATCTGGGAAACGTGGTAGCCCGAGAGGCCCATGTCCGACACCGTGATCGTGAGCTTGGTCACGTCCATGTCCGCCATATTGACCTGCTTTGCCCGGTCCTTGCCAAAACAGAGAATGCCCGGGATCTTGTTGATCTCCGCGCGCGCGTCTTCGGCAAGCTTGATAGTCCGGTTCAGGAGCTTCTTGCCTTCCGTGGCCATCTGCATGCGCGCCAGGTCAAGGGACGCCATAAGGATATAGGACGGGCTTGTGGTCTGGAGGAGCTTTAAGGTATTGGTGACGTCGTCGAGGTTGACCCTGCCGGCGTTTGCGTGGAGCATGGAGGCCTGGGTCATGCCTCCGACGATCTTGTGCGTGGACTGGACGCACATGTCCGCTCCGGCCTCGAGAGCGCATATGGGCAGCTTTGGGTTGAACTTGAGGTGCGGGCCGTGCGCCTCGTCCACGAAGACTAAGAGGCCTTTCTCGTGAGCATAGGGGATGATCTTTTCGATGTCCGCGCAGAGGCCGTAATAGTTCGGGCTCGTGATCAGGAGCGCTCGCGCTCCGGGATTGGCATCGATCGCCTCTTTGACGGTGTCGAAGGTCACATTCAGGGTAAGCTTGAGGTCGCGGTCAAAGGCAGGCTGAAAGAAGATCGGCGAGGCCCCGCTCATGATCAGGCCGGTGAGCACTGACCGGTGGCAGTTCCGGGCGATCAGTACCTTGTCACCAGGGCCGGTGGTCGCAGCCACCATGGCATGGTTCCCGACCGTGGTGCCGTTCACGAGGAAGTAGGAGCGGTCAGCGCCGGCTGATTTGGCGGCAAGCTCCTGGGCTTCCTTGATGACTCCCGTGGGGTTCTGGAGCGAATCAACCTCGTCGAGCGTGGTGAGGTCGATCGAGAAGACGCGCGGTCCCACGAACTTGCGGAACCGGGTGGCTATGCCTTTGCCGCTCTTATGTCCGGGCGTATGGAAGGAGACCTTGCGGCTCTCCGCAAGGTTGACCATTGCATCAAACAGGGGGGTGCGGAATTGCTCATCCTCGGATCGTGAAGGAGGAGGATTCATGGCTGTCAATGATAGGTAAAGAGGGGCGCATTGTCCTCTATGATTTTCGTCTCTTCCGCCAGGGCCTTGCGGATATGCTTGGGCAGCAGGTACATGCCCTGGTTCGTGACGCCGTCGTAATACCGGTTCTCGCCCTTGATTCTCTTCTTGATCATCTCATCCACTTCCCGGGGCGGGAACTTTCGCGGATCGAGGTTCTTTGAGGCCAGGGTAAAGCCCCAGGGAAGGCCGAAGGACGGGATCGAAACAGCATAAGGAGCGACTACCGGGAACACGGCGTTCAGTGTCTTGTCAACCGCCGTGAAGTTCCGGAGCTGGTGCAATGCCGTGGTGCCGGCCTGGAGGGAGATGACGCCGTCCGGGGAGAGCCGCTCCTTCACGATCTCATAGAACTCGCGGGTGAACAGCAGGTACGCCGGCCCCTCTTCCACGGGCTCGGAGATATCGATAATAATAACGTCGTAGATGTCGGTCGTTTCCTCAAGGTACTTACGCGCATCCATGAACCGCAGGTCGGTCCGGGGATCGTCAAAAGCGCCCTGGTGCCACTCGGGCAGGAGCTCCTTCGACTTTTCAACCACTTCCTGGTCTATATCCACCATCATGCAGTACTCGACGCTCTTGTGGCGGAGCGCTTCACGGAGCGTGGCGCCTTCGCCGCCGCCCACGATGAATACGCGCTTCGGGTTCGGATGGGTCAGCATGGCCGGATGGACCAACCCTTCGTGGTAGATGAACTCGTCGGTGATCGTCGACTGCATCTTGCCGTCAAGGACCAGACACCGGCCATAGCTCCCACTGTCCATGATCTCCATACGCTGATACTTGGTCTGGCTCGCGTACTGGATCATGCGGATGCCGTGAATATGCCCCTCCTCGGGGCTCGTGTACTCAATAAACCATTTGTAGCTCTTGGGCTCTATCATGGTGAAGCGATTCTCCCTGTGGCGCCGTTGGTTTATGCGGCAGGTTTCCGTGACCGAGGATGCCCCGCTTCATCTCGATGATGGACGGGTCCTTTGACTGGAACTTTTCGATAAGGAAGTTCGCGGCGACCCGGGGATCGATCAGGTCTCCGCAGGTGAAGACATCTACCGCAGCGTAGCCGTATTCCGGCCAGGTGTGGATGGCAAGATGGGATTCGGCGATGATCACCATCCCGCTGATGCCAAAGGGGCTGAACTCGTGGAAAGCGACCTCAACAATTGTCGCCTTTGCCTCAAGCGCTGCATTTTTTAGTGTTTCCCGTACAAACTCTAAGTTGCTCAGGGTCTTAGGGTTGCAATCCCTCAACTCCAACAACAGGTGGGTCCCCAATGCGTGCAACCTGTTTGCCTCCTTCTCCGCCCGCTGAACAAGCTTCCCGACCAGGGTCGGGACTCCGCGAGCTCCGCCTCCCGTTCTCACGGGAGGGCTAAGGTCCGATACCAATCCGCCCAAACCGCGGACGGCGCCCAACAACGTTAAAAGTTAGTTGTCATTTAGCAAAAATAGCGCTCTTTGTCAAGGATAAAAGTGATTCGCGCGCATTTTTTTATTCCGTGACCTTTGGGGTCTCCGCGAGACCGGCCAAAAGGCGCCTGGCAGTCTTCCGCAGGCACTTTTTTTGATGCGCAATATACTCTTTTTCTCATCAAATGCAAGTGAAAATTGATACTCGTGAAAAAAAACTTTACATCCTTCCCGGATAGTCTTATTATTGTAACTACTCTGGTTGTCAGGTTCACGGTTCACGGTTGGTTGCTTTGCTCTCCTGATATTTTTGAGATAGTTGATGAATCAACGAACGGCAGCACGTGTTCGTCGGGCCCCAGTTGCCAGGCCTCAATATCTTCAAACCGTTCAATCTTCATCGCTCTTTAACCTTGAACCGTGAACCTTGGAACTTTGAACCTGAGTAGTTACCTTTTTGGAGGTTTTCATGTCTTCCGGCAAGAACGACTTTGTCGAGATCGCTTCCGTGCTCGTCAACCCGGAGATCTTCACCCGTTTCTACACCTGTGACGTTGAAAAATACGGCTGCAAGTCCATGTGCTGCTACCGCTCCTGCATTGTGCCGCCGCATGAGGCCGGGAAGATTGAGGAGCACTTAGACGGCGTGCTCGCCTACCTCTCCCCGGAGAACCGCGAGGCGATCAAAAAGAACGGCTCGGCGCTCGGCGCCTGCGCCACCCAGTGCCCCACGGGCTGCGTGATCCACGAGGACGAGGCGCGGGCCATCAGAAGGAACTTCGGCGGCGGAGATTTCCGCTGCGTACTCCTGTTCAATAACGACTGCTCCCTGATCTATACCAATAAGGATGGAATGCGGCACTGCGGCGTACACAGCTATGCCATGGAAAAGGGGATGGTTTGGGAGGAGTTCAAGTTCACCGACTGTGTTCAGTACCCCCTGGCGTTCTACACCACCGAGGAAGGGAAAAAGGCGCTCTCGATCCAGGACACGCCGCACCTGGTCCACATCCCCTGCATGAAGGAACCGTCGGGCGAGCTCATGTACAAGAGCCTCAGGAAGACCATCGAGACGTTCATGGGCAAGGACTTCTACAAGGAGCTGGAAGCCTACGCCGGGAAGGTCAAAAAGAAATAGTACGAAACGTGTTCGGTTAAGCGAAAACGCGCTCTATCCAAGTCTGTGACCGCAAGCGCTGAGCTATAATCCTATCCTCTATGGGCAACCTCTTCATCAGTTTCTCGATTGCGGTCTGCGTGGCTGTCGGCGGTTGAGAAAGCGGTGAAGAAGGCGAAGAAGTAACTCCCCTCCGGAACAACTCCGTACTACTCAAAGAAGATGGTCTCGTAAAAAGTCGAAAAACACGATTTCCCCGTCATTCCGGCTTGTCCGGAATCCTTCTTTTTCAGTGTCGATAAAAGCGCTACGCAGCGCACATTACGCTGTGGCGGTCTCTCATGGTAATCGGTTGTCGGTTGTTTTGCGCTAAAAGCAGCAGGGTCCACAGGAAGTCCTTCCCCAGGAAGCCCCGGCAGGAATCGATCTAAAAGACACTCGGGACACAACGTCTCCGAAGAGGTTCGTATCAATCAATTTAAGGACACCGATCTTCACCGGCAACTGAAAGCCACGGAGTAGCGAGGCGGATGCATGCGAGGTTAGCATGACGCGATGGAATTGATCGGGAGTAATGACACTCGGGAGACAATGTCCCCAGGATTCCTGCAGATTAAAATAATTGCACAGGGAATGCGCCTTCCCTGTGCAACAAAAGGAGTTCACGCGGGAAGAGTGCTTATTTCCCGATGCCGATGTCCTTCGGGTGGAAGCTGGGGATCAGTGCGGTCTTTTTCGTGGAAACGCTGATGAACAACCGCGCGATCAGGTCGTGCATGATGATCGTCCTGGTGTTCTTGCTCTTCTCCAGGAAAGCCTTGATGCTCTTTTTAAGCTTGATATCTCCGGTGACGTCGATAAGGATGTCGATGTTCTTTTTCGTCTTCAGCAGGGCCATGGGATCACTCGACGTATAAATCCCATTTTTTGCGGCCAGCTTTACACCGGCGATCTTTTCGTTGCGGTCAGCAACGCCCACAACCTTGATATACTTGTACTTCAAAAGCTCCTTCAGAAGCGGTGCGCCGGTCCTGCCGGCCCCAAAGAGTGCAACATTCACGGTCTTTGCCATGCAAACCTCCTCATAATAGAATAGCGGGGATGCGCTGAACATGACCCACTGGTCATGTTATGAGTCAGTCGCAAGCTCGTTGTGAACCAAGAATACCATAAAATATAAGCTTGCACAATTAATTTCTTCATATATGATCCGCTCAAGCAAAAGGGGAGGCATGACTGCCTCCCCTTTCCATACTTCACGTTCTGATCAGAACCGACACCATGACCGCTTTGCGGACCGCATGTCCGGCATCGCTCGTCTCGCGCACCGCGAACTTCTTCTCCAGCACTTCCAGCTTCCCAAGATTCCAGCACGTTGACGAATGCTTCCGCGGTCCGTCAATAGTTCGCCCGCAGTTCCCCCTCGACCAGCGCCTGCAATTGCTCGTACCCGAATTTCACCAGCGGCTTCCCGTTGACGAAGTATCCTGGCGTCTTCGTGACCTGGAGGGTCCTGGCGTCCGCCATGTCCTGCTCGATCAGCCGCGCGATCGCGGGGTCGTTCATGTCCTTTTTCAGCTTTTTCATATCCAGCCCGATGCGGGGCAGGAGTTTCCAGAGGAGCTCTGGACGCGCTTTGTGGTGTTCCGTCCATTGCGGCTGGGTGTCGTACATGAACTTGAGGGTCTCCCAGTACTTCCCCTGCCGCCGGGCAGCTTCCAGGACCGCGCACATGTAGTCAGCACCCTCATGCAGGGGAGCATACCGGATGACGAGCTTGATCTTGCCCTGATAGGCAGCCATCATCTGCTTGATGAAGGGTTCAAAGGCGCGGCAGGTCTCGCATGCAGGGTCCATGAACTCCGTGATGGTGACCTTTGCCGCGGGATCACCGAGTACCGGCGAATGGTCTCGGATGAGCGCTTCGGCGTTCTTCCGCACCAGGGCGGTTACGCTCTCCTGTTTCTGCCCCGTGACCAGGAAACTGCCGAGAACGAACACCATCACGAGAAGCAAGCCTGAGATCACGACGATATGGGTTTTTTTCATTGAGCGAGTCTCCTTTGCAGGATGTAGAGAAGCGCGATGATCGCGGTAAATGCCAGAAGCGACAGCAGGGGGATGGAGAGGAACCCGAACAGTTCTATATACTTTTCCGTGCAGGGAACGCCCTCGCTGCAGGGTTGGATGCTTTTCGGGATGAACCCCGCATACAGCAGGGTATGATACAGCGCGACGAACCAGCCCGCGATCGCCAGGGGCCGGGAATATTTGATAACGCCCGCATCAAAGGAAAAAAGCCCGACGCCGAAGATGAGAACCAGGGGATAGACGCCTATCCTCTGGTACCAGCAGAGCACGCAGGGCGCGAATCCCATGACATCGCTGAAGAACAGGCTTCCCAGTGTCGCGACGCTGGCAATAAGCCAGCAGAGGAACAGGATGGCCCAGTCCCCATTCGTTTGTTTCTCTGTTCGGGTCGTGCCCATCGTTATTGCCACCCCGCTTTTAATAACCACGCATCTCCCGGGCCGACTGTAATGCCCACGCCGGACAGCGATATCTGCAACGCTGAACTATAACAAAAATACCTCCTGGGCACAATAGCGAAGTTCAGTGCCGGGCGACAGAGAACTTCCTGGGCCAGGTCCTTTTCGGCGCGGATCGTCTCTATGTCCCTGCCTGTTTCATGCTTCACTGCTGAAAGGATCTCATCTTTTGATCGATACCGATTGAACCGACTCGGGGACATCCTATAGTCC
>JANONA010000427.1:0-7171 GCA_031420575.1 Nitrospirota bacterium
ACATATTTGAACTGTCCAACCCTGTCGAAGCCATCAATGCCTGCAATAAGAAATTCCCCGCCCCACAGATTGCCATCAGTGCCATACCCGGTGCCATCAAGCGCAACACCAATGACCTTCGTTGTCAGCCCATGCTCAGCCATCACCGACCCGATATGAGCGTAATGGTGCTGGATTCCGATCAATTCTGTCTTCTGACTTCTGTCTTCCGACTTCTGCCCCTTCGCCCATTGAGTCGATAGGTAGCCAGGGTGCAGATCGTGAACGATGGCAACGGGATTCACCCGATACACGGATTTCAGGTTTTCCAGGGTTTCTTCATAAAACTTCAACGTCTCATAGTTTTCCCTGTCGCCGATATGCTGGCTCGGTATGGCGAATTTTCCTTTGGTCAAGGTAAACGTGTTCTTGAGATCAGCCCCGCAACCGAGCACTTCGGGACCGTCATCATGCAGCGGGATCGGATCAGGCGCGTAGCCTCGGGAACGGCGGATGAAGGACAGTTCAGGGTTCAGAGTTCGTAGTTCAAAACGGCCTTTATTCCGCACTCCGTTTATGCCCGCGCTTACGAGTGCTCCGCGCGAGTGCAGGGTACATTCCGCACTCCGCACTCGGATCACAGAGTCATCCACTCGCATGAATATGTCGCGGTCGTGGAACAGGTAAGCGTCAACGATCCCGCCAAGTTTCCTGACCGCCTCATCGTTAGTATGGACAATGGGTTCTTCCGCAAGGTTGCCGCTGGTCATGATAAGGGCATCGAAATTAGGTTGTCGTAAATTAGCCTGATTGAGCGGATATGAAAACAGTAAATAATGCAGCGGCGTATACGGCAGCATGCAGCCGATATAATTATTGTTGGGCGATACCGCACCGGAAAGCGCATCATCCATCGTTTTACGTAAAAGCACGACAGGCCGCCGGTTCGATAGCAGCATTTTCCGTTCGGCCCCGGAAACAACGGCGTATCGTTCAATGCTTTGGACAACGGGAGACATCACGGCAAAAGGCTTATTACTTTTCCTTTTCTTTTCTCGTAATCTTCTGACAGCATCATCGTTCGCAGCATTACAGGCAATATGAAATCCTCCGAGGCCTTTGATTGCAATTATGCCGCCCTGTTTCAGCAATGAGATCGCCGTCTGGATGGGATTATCTTCATCATTTACTCTGAACGATGAACTCTGAACTCTGAACTCCACCCTCGGGCCGCACTTCGAACACGCATTCGGCTGGGCATGAAACCTCCGGTTTTTCGGGTCATGATACTCGCGCTCGCACTCCGGGCACAGGGTGAATCCCGCCATCGTGGTATTCGGCCGGTCATAGGGCACGGCTCGGGTGATGGAGTACCGGGGACCGCAGTTCGTGCAGTTGATGAAAGGATAGAGGTATCGCCGGTCCGCGGGGTCGAGCAGTTCCCGAAGGCAATCGTCGCAAACCGAGACATCCGGCGATATTAGGGTGAACGGCCTGTCGCCGGCCTGGTCAGTACTCTGGTGAATAGTGAAATCAGGATATCCGTGGAACGGCAGATGAATTACGGAAACATCGGTGATCCGTGAAAGAGGCGGCGCGTCAGTACGGAGACGTTGAATGAACTCCGGTATGCGTTTCCCCTCAATCTCGATGAGAACGCCTTCGCTCGTGTTGGCGACATAGCCTTTGAGCTCAAGCGAATCGGCAAGAGTATAGACAGAGGGCCTGAAACCGACACCCTGGACGAGGCCTTTGATTATGATCTGTGCCCGTTCAACCATGTGGCCCATGCATCGAGCCCCGCGCCGGTAGTGCAAGAGACCTCGAATATTTTCAGTTTTGGATTGAGCGCCAGGGAATCATTCCGAACCTTGTTCATATCCGTGTTCATGTAGGGCAGGAGGTCGATCTTGTTCAGGACCAATGCCGAAGATTCGCGGAACATCAGCGGATACTTAAGCGGCTTATCGTGCCCTTCAGCGACGCTCAGGACCATCATTTTCATGTCCTCGCCGACCTTGAATTCGGCTGGGCAAACAAGATTCCCGACGTTTTCGATGATCAGCAAGTCCAGTTCCTTGAGCGGGAGATCGGACAGGACCTCGCTGATCATATTCGCATCGAGATGACAGGCGCCGCCGGTGTTGATCTGCACCACGGGAACATCAAGGGCGGCGATGCGCTCCGCGTCGTCGGAACCGACGATATCCCCTTCGATCACCCCGATCCTCAGATGAGGTTTAAGCGCCCGGATCGTCCGCTCAAGAAGGGTCGTTTTGCCGGCTCCGGGCGCACCCATAAGATTGACCACATACACACCGGCCTCTTGAAAGCGCTTCCGGTTCTCCTCCGCAATCCGGTCATTGGCTTCAAGAATCCTCGTAACAACTTTGACTTTCATCTTCTTCTTCCCACCTTCCTACCTTCCTACCTTCCTACCTTCCCAACTTCCCACCTTCCGCCTTTTCGAGTCAGTTAATCTCCATATCCACGATCTCCATCTCGCGGCCGCTTTTGATATCAATGAACTTCGAGTTGCACAGGGGGCATGAAAAAACATATTGAACTTCTGCTACCGTGAATTCTTTTTTACAATCATTACAGACGCCGCTGACCGGAACCCGTTCGATGACTAATTCCGCATGCTCCGCCACGGTCGCAGCCTTGGCCGCATCGAAGGCAAAGCTCAGAGCCTCGGGCATGACTCCGGCTGCCATACCGATCTTGAGCCGGACCGAGTCAACCGTATGACCGCCGGCCTCACGGCATTTATCAACGGCAATATCAAGGATACTGAGAGCAAGGGATGTTTCGTGCATGGATTTTCCTGACTCGACAATATCCTTATCCACCATTTGGATCGCAAAACCCGCATGGACAAGGACATAGTCCCCTAATTTAGGTTCGACCGGCAGCAGCATAAGGTTTACTTCCTTGCGCGCGCCGAACACATCGATGACGGCCGACATATTATCGATGCTGATTATTCTCGAAGGGATTGCAAGACACATTGGACCTTCCGATCACACAGGTCGTCAAATCGAGGGACACGCGGCATGAGTAATTTATCGCACATCTGCCGGGCGCTGTCAAGCGCCGGCAAAATGGAAGTCATTTCCGGATACGGACCCAGTTCCTTACGCTGCGCCGATCCTATTCAATTCTTCAAAAATAAGCTCTTTAACCCGCGGTATCACAGCCATGAGCTCATCGCTCAGCTCCATGGACCATGAAGATACGTCCTTGGGCTGAACGCCGATGATAACGGTCCTGGGCTTTGTTCCGGTCAGTGCTGCCATGTGGAGAACGTCTATAAGGCTGATCTGATGCAGGGATGCCTTCTGTTCAACCGGAAAATTCATATCATCGGGAGAAAAACGAAAGAGCGACCCTGGAATATCTCCGGCTTCGACGACATCGATGACGATAAGATGGTCTATCTCGTGAAGCAGAGGTATCAGCTGGTGGCTCACCGTCCCGGCCTCGAGCAGTTCCACATTGCCGGGCAAAGCAGTGCCTTTAAGGGAATTGATCAGGTGAACTCCGAAACCGTCGTCACCGAGCAGGAGGTTGCCTACGCCGAGAATTAAAACTTTTTGGGGAGGCGCTGGAACGCCTCCCCGGGGCTGTTCGTCTGAAATCATTTTACTGTTTTTTGAGCTTAGAGCCCGTAAAGATCGAGAAAAAGGTCTTGTCTTTATTGATCACGGTGATCATGATGCTCATGTAAACGTGTATCAACATGAAGACAATAAAAAACCACATGGCCAAAATATGCGTAATCCTCGTCATGGCTTCTCCGCCAAGCAGCGCATTCACCCACCGGAAGCTGTCCGGGCACGGGATGAACCCGAACAAGTTCCCCTGATAGAGCGCCGCGCCGGTCAATGCCGTGAACAAAATAATGAAAGCAACGGCCAGGTACGAAAACGCCTGCAGAGGGTTATACTTCCGGTACTCCTTGTGCGAGTCCTTCATGAATAAGTAGTATCCGGTGATGTCCGGCAGGTTTTTGAAGTTGTCAATGGCGACAAAATCCTTCCAGTCGGCGTCAAAGGTGGAGCGTAAGGCCATGTAGACCCTGACCACCAAGCCAAGGATCAAAACATAGGCGGCGACAAAATGGAAAAACCTCATCCATGACATGATAAAGCTTTCAGTCCCTCCGGACAGGAAGGGCCAGTGAATATAGAACCCGGTAAAAGTGAGCACGGCGATGGAGATTACCCGTGTCCAGTGCTCGATAATATATCCCGTGCTCCATGCTCGTATCATCTCTTTTTCCATGGCATCCTCCCTTAACAGACCTTGAAGTCCATAATACGGTTAGACTCAGGATGGATCACATGCACCGTGCAGGCAAGACACGGATCGAACGAGTGGACCACGCGCATGACCTCGAGCGGCTTCTCCGCGTTCGCGACGGGTGTCCCGATAAGCGCCTCTTCGATCGGTCCACGAACACCGTTGTCGTCCCGGGGACAGACGTTCCAGGTCGTCGGGACCACGCACTGGTAGTTCTTGATCTTCTTGCCCTCCACGTCGATCCAGTGTCCCAGGGCGCCGCGCGGCGCTTCCCAGAGCCCGATGCCCTGCGCTTTATCAGGGATAGTGTAATCGGTGTACACAGCCGTATTGCCCTTTTTGATGTTTTCGATTATGTCGAGGCCCCACTGATACATAGTGTCAGCGATCATCTTGCATTCCAGCGCCCGCGCCGCGATCCTGCCGATCACGCCGAAGAGCACTTCGGGGTGTCCGGTATGCCCGATCTTGGCAAGGGTGTCATCGATCAGTTTCCTGGCCGTAGGCTGGCCGGAAGCGTAGGCAACGACCATGCGCGCCAGTGCGCCGACCTCCATGGGCTTGCCCTGGAGACGTGGCGCTTTGGCCCAGGTATATTTCTTGTTCGGATCGTATTCAGTGTATTCCGGATCGGTCACGCCGACTGCCGGGTTGAGCGGCTTTCCGCCCTTGTACCAGCTGTGTCCCGTATGTTCCATGACATCCTCGGGCCTGGCATCATGCACCTTCGGGAAGTCCGCGGCGAAAATAGCGCCCCGCGGCAGGAGACGCTTCTTGGGATCGAAGGAAGCGTCCTCGAATACGCCCCAGGAAAGGAAATTCGCCGGGCCTTTGCCCACGCCCGCATAGCTAAGGTAATACGGCGCAATGGCAAGGAGGTCGGCAATAAGCACGCTGTCGATCCAGTCCTGAAGTTCTTTTACCCTGAAAAGATAATTCTTCAGACCGTCTACCGTCGGCACGTGGGTCACGCCGCCTGGAGGGCTCGTCATGGTCATCGGCATTCTTCCGCCGAACAGGGCGCTCACCTGGGCCGCCTTTGCCTGCATCTCGAGCGCTTCCAGATAGTGGGCCACGGCAAGGAGATTCACATCCGGCGGCAGTTTATAGGCCGGATGTCCCCAGTAGGCATTCGCGAAGGGTCCGAGCTGGCCCGATTCGACAAAGGACTGGAGTTTCTTTTGAACCTTCTTGAGGGACGCTTCTTTGGGCTGGGCGCTTAAAGCCGAGACCACGTCAACATAGTCGAGGGCGTTCAGGTGGTAGAACCAGAGGATGTGCGAATGAACAAACTGCGCCCCTTCAATAATGTTCCTGATGATGCGGCCATTGTCCGGGGGCCTTACCTTGAAGGCGTCGTCCATGCTCATGGAGGACGTGTGGCCGTGAGAGGTGGGACAGACGCCGCAGATACGCTGGGTGATATGCCAGGCGTCGCGCGGGTCCCTTCCCTGCAGGATGATCTCAAACCCGCGGAACAGTGTGCCCGTCGTCCATGCGTCCTTTACCTTGCCGCCTTCGATCTCGACATCGATCCTCAGATGTCCTTCGATCCTTGTCATCGGGTCTATGGTTATCCTGGCCATTATTTTTTACCTCCGTCTTTTTCTTTGGTCCTTCCCGAAGCCGCGGTGGCCACTGCATGAACCGCGATGCCTGCTGCCGTAGCTACTGCCGCAATGGCGCCGAGCTTGTCCGCGCCTGCCTCAACACCGTCCAGGCCGGGGATTTTGACGTCAGGAAGCCTTTCATAGAACCCGGCGAACTTGTCCGTCCAGCCCCGTTCAGCGCAACCGATACAGGGACCTCCGGCTTTGATGCACCAGCTTACCCGGTCGTTGTACTGGATCTTCGGACACGCCGAATAGGTCATCGGTCCCTTGCAGCCCATCTTATACAGACAATATCCGAAAACCTCTTCCTGGGAACCGAATTTCTCTACAAACCTGCCTGCGTCGAAATGAGCCCTCCGCTCGCAGTTATCATGGATCGTCTGGCCGTAGAACATCTTCGGCCTGCCAAGATGATCCAGGTCGGGAATCTTGCCCAGGAGCAGGAAATTCACGACCACGCCGACAAGGTATTCAGGATTCACCGGGCAAAGATCGAGGTTAATGAGCGGCTTGCTGATGTTTACCCGTTTTAAGGCCTCTGCAACACCAATGATCTGTGAGGGATTCGGTTTTGCGGCCGGCACGCCTCCATCGGTAGCGCAACTGCCGATGGCCATGATCGCGATAGCGGGCGCTGCATTTATCTTGAAGACCTCGAGCATCTCCTTGTTGCCGATCATGCCGTGCCCTTTTTTAGTCGGGATTCCGCCCTCGACGATCAGGATGTAGCCGCCGTCCTTCCGTGACTTGGCGAGGATCTCTTCGGACTGCTTCCCGGCGGCAGCCATGATGGTCTCGTTGTAGTCAACACTCAGAATATCGAGGATGACCTCGGCGGGGCTTGGGTAGGTTGCCTTGATGAAGGCTTCGGTGCATCCTGAATCGGACGCGAAATTGAGCCACACGACGGGTTGTCTCCTGGAAGCTTTTTCCAGGGCCGCGGCGATTTTGGGGCCGTATAATTCGGAGAGGCCGAGGAGGGCGGCGGTTGCGCCGCAGTACTTCAAAAAATCTCTCCGTTTGATGCCGTGGAACTCAAGCGCATCAAGAAACCGCTTACTCACTTCATCTTTCTTTCCCATAACGAATCCTCCTTAAGCAGGGGTGAAATAGCGAGAGATCGTGAAGAGTTTGCTGTTGTTATCCCTTTTCAATAAATTAACCGTTGATTTTTGTAACTACTCAGATCGGTTGCTGAGCGCCGGCGCAACAAGAGCGCGATTGCCCTTTCCCGTGTCGGTTATCAGAACATCCAGACGGCGCGGGCGAAGCGA
>JANONA010000428.1:0-5119 GCA_031420575.1 Nitrospirota bacterium
CGGGGTTGCCGGATCCGCGTAGAGTATGGCGTTGTCCTGGTCCGTCTTGAAGGTCTGCTCTTTCCGGCCCTCGCTCCCGAAGGAAATCCAGCAGTAGGCGATTGGCGGCCGGCCGAACTTCTTCTCGGCGAGCTCCAGCACTTTCCGCACCAGGCGGTCGTTCAGTTCCGCAATGATCCGGGTGATATTGCTCGCCCGTGCGCCTTCCTTCAGCAGCAGCCCCACCACCCGGTTGATTTTTACTGATACCGGCGCCAGACCGTCCACGCTCTCCTGGCTCTCCAGGTCTTTGGCAAAGGACAGCGGCGATGTGCCCTGGAGCATCATGAGGTCGTGGTTCGTCAGTACCCCCTTGAGTCTGCCCTCCTGGATCACCAGAATGTGATGGATGTTGTGCTTGATCATCTTGAGCACGGCTTCAAAGCAGTAATCCTTCGCGTCGACACGCACCAGGGGAAGAGACATGATGTCCCGCACCGGGTCGTTCACGGACCGCGCGCGCGCCACCACCTTCTCTCGCAAATCCCGGTCCGTTACGATGCCCACCGGAAGCTGCTCCGAGTCCACAATGATCAGGGAGCTTATGCGGTGCATCGACATCTGCAAGGCGGCCTCCTTGATCGTTGCGTCATCGCGAACGGCGACCACGTCCTTCGTCGCAATGTCCCCCACCGGGGTCGTGAACAACAGATGGTCGCTGCTCCCGTAGAATAGGCTCTTGCTGTGCATCTCCCGATAGACCTTGTCCGCATACTTGGCGAAGTGGGACTGGAGGAAGTATTCAGAGACAGCGGGCTTGGTCTCGATCAGGTGAAGGATCTTTTCCCTGCCCAGGAGATAGCAGATAGTGTCTTCCATGGCGACAACCGTTGTCTTCTGCTTGTCCCTTCCCATGAGCGAGATCAAACCGAAAGTGTCGCCTTCTCCGCGGTGATCGATGATCACGACCTCTCCACTCTCGGTCCGCAGGGAGACCTTGACGCCGCCCTTCTTTATGATCCGCAGGGCATCGCTTGCCTGTCCGTCCTGTTGCAGAATAATGGTGTCTTTGGGATAGAACTCCATCGTAAGATCGCCCGCAACGGCTTTCAGGTCGCCGTCTCCCAGAAACTGGAACGGAGGCACTGTTTTTAAAAATTTTACAACGTCTTCAGTGATAGGCATGATGAATGATGGGGCTCCTCTATATTAACCCGGTAACCCGGTAGTATAATAGCAAATATTGTACCAGTACAAAGCGTGGAGCGATCGAGGGCGCGGATTAATTTCAGGAGAATATGAAGAAGAAGGCTGGTTGGAGATCAGGATGACGAACAACATGACCGAACGTAAGAGAACCACCGCACAAGAGCAACCCAATACATTGAAAATAAACGTTGTTCTATATCACCTGATGATGTTTTTCAAAACTGGCGTATACCTGGCATTGTTAGCAATACAATGCCACGTTATGTCGCTCATTACCACTATGATAAAGCATAAAATTCTAATTCGCAACTATTGCAACGTCTCAATATAATTTGTATTTTACAGTTTCACAATGTAACAAATATCTACACATCAAAACACGTAAGCGCTACAAATAGTAACATTAATTTACCAACCATTGAGAATTAATGAGCATACTTTTTCATACGGTTGACCGGGAACCAGCCACTGACCACAGCCGTTTCAGAGGCTTGATGGTCCTCATTGTGTCATGCGTATAGGTAATGATCCAGAATGACCGCTGGCGAATCAGCCGGTCCTCTTCCTGCCCAAAGATGTTGCGCAAAACCAGTGCGCCAAATTCATCCTGATGACCGGTGATTTCGTTCCACGTTCCCGCATACGCGGTGTACTTGTCCATGAGCTCGCGGTGCCGCTCGTGAGGAGGGTTGCCGGCGCTGAAATGCCTGAAGTAATGGTCATGGAGCCCCTGCATAAGGTCACGCTTCCCTCCCGCGACCCTGGTATCCAGTATCCAGAAGGTCACCGCGAGCATCTCGTGGAACAGTGCCGCCGCGGACATACCATGGAAAGGCGAATCACTGCCCCGCCCGAGTTCCTGCTTCACGAATTCAGAGGCCTGTTTCACGCTGACTTCGGAAAAGATCGCGCTCATCTCCTTGCGAGCCTGATCTTCCGGAATTCGGCGCAGCCGCTTCACCTGTTCATGCGGAACAAGCGGTTCTTTGCCCAGCAACCTCTGGATGGATTCGATGATCCCCATTCATAACTCCTTTACCCGGGATGTACCTGCTGCATACTATTTATTATTGCACTTTGCGGGCTTGCGGCCCAGAGTGGCCCGCTCATCGGCCATTGCGCGAGACGCCTCGCATTGGTGTCAGGCCTTCCACCCCTTTTTCCTGAGGAACTGCTCCAGACGGTCGGCGTCAACAGCCTCCAGGTCCTTGAGCCAGATCGTTGTTCTTTTGATATCGTGGCCTTCCCGCACCGCGATGACCAACTGATCGTCCTTGGTCCGGGTAACCGTGCTGATCTTACGGTAGGCCACGAACTGGGGTTTGAACTGCTGCTTCAGCTCCAGGTATTCATCGCGCACGATCACCCGGGGTTTCCCGCGCTTGTACCAGGTCAGGGAGAACATGCCCGCTCCGAAGATGAGCATGAACCCCTCGGAGCCGGCGGGGTCCTGGTTGCGGTACAGGGAAACGGCGATAAGCGCCGCGCCGATGAGCGCCAGGATACCGTACATCATCAGAAAAAAATCAGAGCGCGATTTTTTCTGGTAGAGCTTCATGCCGATCATGGGACCTCCAGAGCAGGGAATATGCAGGTGGGTAGATATACCATGGGCAAGGCGGAATGTCAATTGTGCTGAATAGTTTCAACAGCTTTTCAATTACCGGCTACTACTCCAGAACGTGGATGATCTGCACAACGTCTTTGAGCAGGTTTTCCGATGGATGCACGATGATCTTCTTCCCGGCGATCGTGGCGGAGAACATGGGTTCTTCCATGCATTTAGCGTATGCCTCTCCGAGCTGCAATGACATGTTCTGAAGTTTTTTCTGCGAGATCCCCTTGTCCTTTGCTATGGTCTTGAAATTGTGCTCCTTGCCGTCATGGAACCACGCCATGCCGAACATTCCCGGCGGTTTGCCGATAAAAACATAGATGGCGTCGGCGGCGGGTACAAACTCGAGGCGGTCATTCATCTTCGATACGAACGCCTCCAGTTCGCTCTTGAACTTCTCGATCCTCATCGATGCCGGGCTGGCCGCATCCAAAGCCGGCAACTCCTGTTCCTTGCCAAACAGCTTGCCAAAGAAACCCATAGCAACACCTCCCTGTGGAATGTCGAGGCTATGCCTGCGCCTCGCGAGTTCTCTCCCCGATATGCTCCCCGAGCGATCACCTGAAAACCGAAAAACAAAAAAGGCCGGCACCGATGCAGTTCATCGAAAACCAGCCATCTCTCCCGCTCCGTGCTGTATACAAAGCATCGTACCGGGCGCGTCAGTCCGCAAATTACAATTTGAGGTCTCTCTTCACCTCGTTGGCTGACTATAGCATTCCACGCGAAGAATGTAAATACTTTTCTATCGCTGTTCCCGGGCACATCATTACACTTTTAAACCTGCCGAGTATCTGTTACTATGGATGATCAAAAAGATGAGGAGAGGAACAGATGGCTGGACCGAATAACCCGGGCGAAGACAAAGCGTGGGAGCTTCTCGCGGCGCTGAAGCATGACGATGTCAGCAAAGCGGCTGCCGTGTCCTATAACGCCGCTTCCCGGAGTTACGGCGTACGATCTTTCGGCATGGACTTCATCGTCGACCTGCGAGACAGGAAGATCACCAGCACGGCGCCGGGGAGCGAGGTGCTGCTCGGGAAGCTCGGCTATTTTTTCCGGCTCTCGGTCCTCTGGTATCTCGTAAGCGCCAGGGACATCGCGTGCGCCAACAGGCCGGTGAAACTCGAACATATCAAGGGCGGAGAAATATTTACGAAAGGTTCGCACGTCCTGCCGCTCGATGTCGTTGCCCGGAAATACGGAAAGGATAAAGAAGGGTTTATACGGAAAGGCAATAGTCTCGGCGGTGAGCTCATGACGTATGGAGACGCAGCCATTCGGCTCACGCCCTTGCCGCGAATACCCGTCACTCTTACGCTCTGGCTGGAAGATGAGGAATTTCCCGCCCGCGCGGACCTGCTGTTCGACTCCACCTGCGACCTCCATATCCCGCTGGACATCATCTGGTCCATTGCCATGATGAGCGTGCTGGTGATGGGGTAGGCTCCATATCGTCATCCAAACCGTGAGTAATAGTAGGGACCGCCGCCAAGCTTCAAACCCTTCTCCATTAGATGATTGCCTTTGCAGAAAGTCCACTTCCTGTTTTTTCTGTAACTCAGCGCCCCGCCTTGAAGCGTTTTATATCGTTACGGTGATTATGCGGCTATAAAATCAATTTTCAATCTTGTCCCGGTTGCTTCCGCGATCTTTTCAAGGGTTTTGAGTGTAAACCCTTCATATTCACCACTCTCGATCCTGGAAACAGCCTGCTGGCTGGTGCCCATGAGCTTTGCAAACGCCGCCTGGGTCAACCCTTTTTTTCCCCGGAGCCTGGCGATCTTCATGGCAAGCTGAAGGACGCGCCGCTCTTCTTCGTAATGCGCCAGAAACTCGGAATCCTTCAGGTCTTCCCGTAGACGACTCTGGAATGTACGAATCTTTTGTTTTGTCATTTCCCACCTCCGGACGGATAACGACGAATCCAATTATCCATCCGCCGTTCCGTCAATTCAATATCCTTTTCCTTCAATTCCCGGCTCTTTTTGCCGAGGGCGTGAGCCAGTACTATCTGATCACGTAGATAGAAAAAATACAAAATACGGTATTGGTTCGAGCTGAAATGTATCCGTAGCTCCCGGATTTTCCCCCGTACCACATCGGCATAGGGCCTTTTCAGATTCGGCCCTTGCTCTTCCAACAGCGAAATGTGCGCCTCAACCTTCGCCCTGGACTTCTTGTCCAGACCATCAAGAAACTCGTCAATGGGAGAATCACCGCGTTCTGTCGTGTACAAAATGGCCTGGTACAATCGCCCCTCCCGACTACACAATAGCATACATCAGATTTGATGTATTGTCAAGCCAGACTTAA
>JANONA010000429.1:0-5431 GCA_031420575.1 Nitrospirota bacterium
AAGCCCTACCTGATCCATGCTGCCGGAGACAAGGACCGCGCGGACAGGCCCGGAGGAGGCGTGGTGAAGGAAGTGCCCTTTGCCGAGTATGTCCGGAACATGCGGTTCATCGGCGCGTTCGTGACACGGTTCGAGCAATAGCCGCAGGCCGCGTCGAAATTACTCGTGAGTTGGCAATTGAGATGGGGTGAATTAATGAAAGCTATCATGAGCGCAGAGTATAAAACCTTTCTTGGAGAGATAAAAGAGCGCATACATAAGGCCCAGTATGACGCCTTTAAAGCCGTAAACAAAGAGCTGATAACCTTGTATTGGGACATAGGCAGATCAATAGTGGCAAAGCAGGACAAGCTTGGCTGGGGCAAGGCAATCGTAGAGACCCTGGCAAAAGATCTGCAAAAAGAGTTTCCGGGAATACAGGGGTTTTCCAGTGCAAATCTTTGGAGGATGCGAAATTTCTATCTCGCATACCATCCAAATGAAAAACTCGCACCATTGGTGCGAGAAATCAGTTGGACAAAAAATATCATTATCTTGGAACGGTGCAAAGACGATATCCGGCGCGAGTTTTACCTCAAGATAACAAAGAAGTTCGGCTGGACAAAAGATGTCCTGATAAACCAGCTTGAAGCCGGCGCGTTCGAGCGGTATATGGCAAATCAGACAAACTTTGATAAAGCCGTTCCGGGTAAATACCGGCATCAGGCAAAGTTAGCGGTGAAGGATGAATACTCTTTTGATTTTTTGGAGATAGCAGAAGAACATTCGGAAAAAGAGCTTGAGCTGGCGCTTCTGGAAAATGTGAGGAAGTTTTTGCTAGAGATGGGCGGCTATTTTACTTTTGTGGGCAATCAATACCGGCTGGAAATAGACGACCAGGAGTTCTCCATTGATCTGCTGCTGTATCATCGGCAACTGCGGTGCCTTGTGGCAATAGAATTGAAAATCGGCGCGTTTAAGCCTGAATATGCCGGCAAGATGCAGTTTTATCTTTCCGCCCTGAACGATAGAGCAAAGCTTCAAGATGAGAACCCTTCCATCGGCATTATTTTATGCAAGGGCAAGAGCCGGACAATAGTTGAATATGCACTGAAGGACACGAAAAAGCCGATAGGCGTGTCAACCTATAAACTGACGGATAAACTGCCACGCGAACTAAAGAAATATCTGCCTGCGCCGGAAGAAATGATAAAAAGACTTGAGGAATTAGCATGAGTGTAACTTCGGGGCCGTTGTTCTCAGCGTGCATTGGACTGAGCGTCAAGCCCATCCTCGCCGAGCCCGACAGCCCCGATGTCCCGCGGTTTGAGAGGGAAATTGATGAACTGGTGTACCCCCAAGCCCATAGAGGCGCGTCTTGAATTTTGCTGCCGTCCGGTGTTGTGAAAGATATCCTCTTCGCCGACTACGTCAGCAACATGCGGTTCATCGGCGCATTCGTCACGCGGTTTGAAGAGTAGGATATTTTCGCCAATTTTGTTTGACAATCCTTCCTTTTCTCTGCTATAACAGCATCCAAGAAGCCAGGAGTCAGTAGCCAGAAGTCAGAAGTAAAAATACCGATATCGACTCTTGGCCTCTGCACTCCGAACTCCGCAATTAGCCAAAGGAGCCCTATGCTCGCCAAAGTGATCAGCTCGGCAGTGCTCGGGATCGACGCATACCCGGTTGAAGTGGAGGTTGATATCGCAAGCCGGGGCCTCCCCTTCTTCTCCACCGTGGGCCTGCCCGATGCCGCGGTGAAAGAGAGTAAGGAGCGGGTGCGCGCCGCGCTCAAGAACACGGGTTTCGATTTCCCCCTCAAGCAGGTTATCGTGAACCTTGCTCCCGCGGACATCAAGAAAGAAGGCTCCGCCTTCGACCTCCCCATCGCCATCGGCATGCTCATCGCCGAAGGGATTATCAACCAGGAGATGGTGAATGGCTATCTGATCGTGGGCGAGCTTTCGCTCGACGGCAGGGTGAAATCGGTAAAGGGCGCTCTCTCCATGGCCGTGCTCGCGAAGAAGGCCGGGTACCGCGGCATGGTGGTCCCCGCGGACAACGCCCAGGAAGCGGCTGTTGTGGAAGCCGTCCCCATTTTCGGCATGCAGACCCTGCCGCAGGTGGTGGAGTTCCTCATAGGCCACGCGCCCCACAATCCCGTGAGCATCAACATCCAAAGCGCCTTCGAAACATATTCCGCATACCAGGAGGATTTCTCGGAGGTCAGAGGCCAGGAACATGCCAAGCGCGCTATCGAGGTCGCGGCGGCCGGGGGGCACAACATCATCATGATCGGGCCGCCGGGGTCGGGCAAGACCATGCTCGCGCGCAGGCTGCCGACGGTGCTTCCGCGGATGAGCTTCGACGAGTCAATCGAGACCACCAAGATCCACAGCATCATGGGCCTGCTCAAAAAAGGCCAGCCGCTTATCGCGACAAGACCGTATCGAAGTCCGCACCATACGATTTCCGATGCGGGCCTGATCGGCGGCGGGCAGGTCCCGAAGCCGGGCGAGGTGAGCCTGTCGCACAACGGCATCCTGTTCCTCGACGAACTCCCCGAGTTCAAGCGCAACGTGCTCGAGGCGCTGCGTCAACCCCTTGAAGACGGACAGGTCACGATCTCGCGCGCCATCACGTCGCTCACCTATCCCGCGTCCATGATGCTCGTCGCCGCCATGAACCCCTGCAAGTGCGGCAACTGGGGAGATCCGGCGCATCAATGTCAATGCACACCGCACCAGGTGCAGACCTATCGGTCGCGTGTTTCCGGTCCACTCATGGACAGGATCGATATTCATATCGAAGTGCCCGCAATCAAGTTTAATGAGATTTCTTCCGACACGCCCGGAGAGCCGTCTTCCGCGATCCGCGAACGGGTGACGAAGGCGCGGGCCATACAGTATGCGCGCTTCAAGAGCGACGGCATCTACGCCAACGCGCACATGAAGCCGCGGCATATCCGGAAGTATTGCAAGATAGACGAAGACTCGCTCAGCCTTATGGAAAAGGCGATGAACCGGCTGGGCCTTTCTGCGCGGGCGTATAATCGCATTCTCAAAGTGGCCAGGACGATCGCGGATATTGAAGGCAGCGAGAAGATCGCAACCGAGCATATCTCGGAAGCGATTCAGTACCGGAGTCTGGATAGAAGGATGAATTGAACGTTGATAAGGAATGCGCTCGTTGAATACTGTTGTTCAAGGGGTATCCGCGATCAGGTATAACCCTACCCCGCCTTCTTCCTTTCCTCCAACTTCTTCTTTACCGTTGGAAACGCGTTCAGGTTGGTATGCGGCAGGAAGAGCGCCGACATATACTCGTCCATGAAGCTGCGCGAGGCGGACAGTTCGATATAGGTCATCTTCTTCGCGATCTCTTCCGCCTCGTGGCGCAGGCGGTCACACAGGAGTCCGTAATAGGCGCCCATGATGGACGTGTTGCCCAGGAACTGGAACTTGTCAACCGGCAAGTCCGGCAGCATGCCGATGGTGATGGCGCGCTCCACGTCGATGTATCGTCCGAACCCGCCGGCGATGTACAGCTTGTCGATGTCGTTGAACCCCATCCCCATATGCGCGAGCAGCGTGGCGAACCCCGCGTAGATCGCGGCCTTGGCGCGGATCAGGTTGTCCAGATCCGCCTCGGTGATCACGATCTCCTTGTTGATGGCGCTTTCCACGCGCCAGGCAAGCACAAACTCCAAGCCGCTCTCCCCGCGGCGGATGCGCTTGGACCCGATCTCTTCCCGGATATTTCCCTTCTGGTCGATCACCTTGTTCAGATACAGCTCGGCAAGAATGTCGATCATGCCCGAGCCGCAGATGCCGATGGGCTTCGCATCGCCGATGACCCGGTAGTTCACCTCGTAGGTCTTCGGATCGAGCTCGACCTCTTCGATGGCCCCTTCCATGGCGCGCATGCCGAACTTGATGCCGCTCCCTTCGAACGCCGGGCCCGCGGAGCAGGCCGCGGTCACAAGCCATTCCTTGTTCCCGAGCACAATCTCGCCGTTCGTGCCGATATCGATAAAGAGCGACACCGCGTCCTGTTTGTGGATCTGGGACACGAGCACGCCGGAAGAGACGTCGCCGCCCACGTAGCTTGCCACGCTCGGCATGGAGTAAATGATGGCCTGGGGCCCGATCTGGAGACCCACGCTCTTGCCGCGGACGAGCGGGAAGAAGGTGGCTGCCGGGATGTAGGGCTCCTCGCGGATGTGTTGCGGGTCGATGCCGTAGAACAGGTGCATCATGGTCGTATTGCCGGCGACCACCATGTAGTCGATCATGCCCGGAGCCACCTTGTTCTTCTCGGCGAGCTCCGCGAGCATGGTGTTGATGTTGCCCACGGCCAGGTCCTGGAGCTCCTTGAGCCCGTTCCGCTCCGTGGCATACACGATGCGCGTGATCACGTCGTCGCCGCACTTGACCTGGCTGTTGTACGTCGAGGCCGTGCCGAGGACGTGTCCGTTCGTCATGTCCACGAGGTACACGACCACCGTGGTCGTCCCGATGTCCACCGCCGCTCCGTAACGCGTCTTCGTGGCGTCGCCGGGGTAAATATCGAGCGCTTCGAGCACTTCGCCGACACTGAAAACCGAGACGGTAACGTTCCAGCAGCCTTCCCTGAGCACGCGAGGCAGCTTGCTCAGCATCATGTAGTTCATATGGAGGTGCGACGCGTTGAAGCCCTTTTTATCGAGCGCCCGCCGAAGCCGCTCATAATCGGCGATGTTGTCGTCGATCGTCGGCGGATCGATTTCGAGATAGACGCGGCTGATGCGCGACTCCAGACACCCGCCGGCCTGCCGCATGAATTTGAGCAGTTCGTCGGTCTTGGCGCCCGTGGCAATCTTGTGCTTCGCCTGCATGCGCGACTCTTGCGGGATCTCGATCATGAGGTCGCTCTTCACCCGCGAAAGGCAGGCGAGCACGTAACCGCGTTCGACTTCCTCAGCGGACAGGAAGGAGCGGGACTTGCCGCTCTCGACAGTGCCTTCCCTGATGATGACCTTGCACTTGCCGCAGTTGCCCTTGCCGCCGCAGGACGAGAGCACGTACACGCCGGAGGCCTTTACGGCCTTGAAAAGGTTCGTGTTGTCGTCGACCGTGACGGTGACGTTGTCGGGAAGAAAGTTGACCTTGTGTTTCATGCGCTGAATATAACAGAGCAGGTAACAGGGGTCAAGAAGATTCCGGCTTGCACCGGCGGTAGAACAGGGTTTACGCGGTGTTGAAAAGCATCGGGGGCGGCCCGGGTTCCGGTTGACATTCATGCGGCGATTGCTTAGGATGGGTGGCACAGGGAGGAGCAGGAGCGTGCATCAGCGTTTTATCATCGTGGCAGTACTCTGCGGCATGGTCCTGCTGTTCTTCGGATGCGTGTCAGCACCGCCGCGTCCGGCTGGAAAATACTCCGCTGCCGCGGCTGATAAGGCGGCGGA
>JANONA010000430.1:0-4499 GCA_031420575.1 Nitrospirota bacterium
CGTCCAGAAAGAAATCACGCTCAATATGGGGCCGCAGCACCCGAGCACTCACGGTGTGCTGCGCTTAGTGCTCGACCTGCAAGGCGAAACCGTGGTGGGCTGTGACCCGCGTCCCGGCTATCTCCACCGCGGCATCGAGAAGTGGATGGAGAGCAGGACGTATCACCAGATCATCCCCATAACCGACCGGCTGGAGTATATCTCCTGTATGACCAACAACCTCGGCTATGTGGTGGCGGTGGAAAAGCTTGGCGGCATCATCGTGCCGGAGCGGGCGCAGTTCATCAGGACGCTCACCGCTGAACTCAGCCGGCTCAGCGCTCACCTTATCTGGCTCGGCACCAGCGCCATTGATTTGGGCGCCTCGACGGTGATCTTTTATGCGTCGAGAGAGAGGGAGCTTATACTCGATCTTCTTGAAATGGCGTCCGGCGCGAGGCAGACCGTGAGTTATGCGCGCATCGGCGGGGTGCGGAACGATGTTCCCCGGGATTTTATCGACAAATGCCGCGAGTTCACTGAACTTTTTCCCAAGCGCCTTGAAGAGTATGACGCGCTTATCCGCGAGAACCGTATCTTCCTTAATCGCACCGTGGGCATCGGCGTGATGACCGCCGAGGAGGCGATCAATTACGGACTGACCGGAGCCGCGCTCAGGGGCTCGGGAGTGAACTACGATCTCCGCAAGGTGGAGCCTTACGCCGCCTATGGCAAAGTGGAATTCGACGTGCCCCTCGGCAAGAACGGTGATGTCTATGACCGGTACCTTGTGCGTATCAACGAGATGCGTCAGAGCAACCGGATCATCAAGCAGTGTCTTGATATGATGCGGCCCGGCCCGATAACGACCAACGACCCGCGCTATGCAATCCCCGAAAAGATGAAGGTCATGCAGAGCATGCAGACGCTTGCGCATCAGTTTGTGCTCATGAGCAAGTGGGTTCCCATGCCAAAGGGCGAAGTGTACGTGGCCACCGAGGGCGCAAAGGGCGAGCTTGGCTTCTATATTGTAAGCGACGGGAGCGGCAGGCCGTACCGTATCAAGATTCGCGCCCCCTCGTATGTGAACCTGAGCGCTCTCCCGAAGATGGTGATCGGCCACATGGTGTCGGACGTGGTGGCCTGCATCGGCACGATAGACATCGTGCTCGGCGAGTGCGACCGGTAAATGGAGAGGAACGCGGGATGACATTGAGAGAGATCGTCAAACTGCTGCAGGCAGAGGTTCTTGTCGGGAACGATCTCGTCGATGAAATAGAGGTTGACCGCTGTTACAGCGCCGACCTCATGAGCGACGTGCTCGGTCGTTCTCACGCGAACGGCATCTTAGTCACGGGGATCACGAACCCCCAGGCAATACGGACGGCTGATATTGCCGATATCAAGGCGGTCTGCGTGGTGCGCGGTAAACAGCCGGAAGCGGAGACGGTGGCACTGGCAAAACAGAAGGGGATCCCCCTTTTCACTACGAAGTTGACCATGTTTGAAGCGTGCGGCATTCTGTACATGAATGGGCTCAAGGGAGTGGCCGAGCGGCAATAGGAAAATGGCACAGCAGGGAAAAGAGCAGGTAACGCAGGACCGGTTAACCAAGACCCAGGAGATGGTCTATGAGATCACGGTCGGCGAGGTCATGCCTCCGACGATGGTCACCGTGGCTCCGGAGCAGACCATGGCGGAACTCAGGGTCCTTTTGCGTGACAACCGCCTGTCCGGCACACCGGTGGTCGAGAACGGGAAGCTCGTGGGGATGATCAGCATCGAAGATCTGATCAACGCCCTCACCGATAATGCGATCAACGCTCCCATCCGGGAGAGAATGAAAACAAAGGTTGAGTGTCTCTATGCTGATGAACTGCTTGTTCACTGCATAGCCAAGTTTTCCAAATACGGGTACCGGCGGTATCCCGTTTTGAACAGAGACAATGAGCTGGTCGGTATCGTCACCAAGGGGAGCATTGTCGAAGGCCTGTTGAAAAAACTTGAGGTCGAATACGAGCAGTCGGAATCAAAGGCTGCCCTGACGTGTCAGCGTCCGACCATGCGGAAGTTCTTTGAGGATATCAGCGCTGATGAGATCAGTTTTACGTTCAAATATTATGTCGCCGGCCAGACCCTGAAGGACGCGGGCAAGGCGGCGAGTGATCTGAAGCACGCGCTCAAAAAACTGGGTGTCTGTCCGCCGATTCTCAGGCGGATCGGGGTCGCCACCTACGAGGCCGAGATCAATCTCGCTTCGTACACCAAGGGCGGCGAGATCAGGGCCCAGATGGAGAAGTGGGGGGTCATCGTCGAAGTGATCGATCACGGCCCCGGGATTTCGGATGTCGAGCTCGCCATGCAACCAGGGTATTCCACTGCGCCGGATTGGGTGCGAGAACTAGGGTTCGGCGCCGGCATGGGATTAGTGAATATGAAAAAATGTGCCGATGAGATGGACCTGAAGTCGACAGTGCCCGACGGAACGCACCTGACCATGCAGTTCTACTACACGAGCTGACGGGAGCTAGCCAATGAACCTGAATGACCTTGTAAAAGAATTCGATCTTGAAGTAAAAACCGGTTCCCGTCATCTTGACCGTGAGGTAACGGCCGGTTATGTAAGCGACCTCCTGTCGGATGTCCTGGCCCACGCGGATGAGGGAACGCTCTGGGTCACACTCCACATCCACCAGAACATCGTGGCTGTGGCGTTGCACAAGGATCTGGCAGGCATCGTTCTGGTCCAGGGAAGGCAGCCGGAAAAGGACACGATCGCCAAGGCCGAGGAAGAGAATATCCCGATCTTCGTGAGCAGCCTCTCGGCCTTCGAGCTGGTCGGAAGATTATACAAGGCGGGGCTCCGTGGCGCTGAGGAGCATTAAGGCCGACCTGCACGTGCATACGTGTCTGTCTCCCTGCGCTGGTCTGGATATGTCACCGCTCGGGGTCGTGCGGGAGGCCCTTCGCAAGGGACTCGACCTGATCGGCGTGTGTGACCACAACTCGGCTGAAAACGTTCTGGCCGTCAAAAAAGCGGGCAGGCAAAACGGGTTGATGGTGCTCGGCGGAATGGAAGTTTCCTCCTCGGAAGAGGCGCACATCCTGGTGTTTTTTGAGTTGGACGAAGACCTCGGTCGGTTTCAGGATGTCATCTACCGGCATTTGACCGGCACGAATGATGAGCATGCCTTCGGCCAGCAGCTCATCGCGGACGACGAGGACGGGGTGACGGGGTTCTGTGAGCGGCTCCTCATCGGCGCTACGTCGCTGCCGCTGGAGCGGATCGTTCAAGAGGCCCGCGCAGGAAACGGCGAGAGCCTCGTGATTGCGGCGCACGTGGATCGTGAGGCATATAGCATTATCGGACAGCTCGGGTTTATCCCGCCCCGCCTTGCTCTGGATGCCGTTGAAGTTTCGCGGCATATGGCCGTGGCCGAGGCGGTGAAACGGTTCCCTGATTGCAAAAAATATCCAGTCATCACCGGTTCGGATGCGCATAACACCGAGAACATCGGGGAGCGCTTCATCTGTTTTACCATGGAAGACGGGAGCGTGGCGGAGATCAAAAAAGCATTGGCAGGCAGGGATGGCAGGAAGGCGGTCTGCTGAGGCCGTGGAAGACATCTCTCTGCATATTCTCGATATTGCCGAGAATTCGGTCCGTGCTGATGCGAAGAGGCTGGAAATCGTCATTGTTCGGGATACAGCGCAAGACCTCCTCCGCATCGAGGTCAACGACGATGGCGGGGGGATGGACCCTGAGACGCTTGCGAAGGTCCGGGACCCGTTCTTTACGACAAAAAACAAGAAAACCGGACTCGGGATCCCGCTCCTGACCCAGGCTGCCGAGCAGGCCGGCGGGAAGGTACTCGTGGATTCCGCTCCTGGCAAGGGGACCCGTGTTTCGGTCACGTTCAGATGGAGCCATGTGGACCGACCGGCAATCGGCAGCATGGCTGATACCGTGCTTACGTTGATAGCGGGCCACCCGGACATTGATGTCCTCTATGAGGAACGGGAGGGTGTCAGGGTCTTCCGGTTCGACACGCGGGAGCTCAAGGATGACCTTGAAGGCGTGCCGATTAATACGCCGGCGGTTCTCGATGCGATCAGGGGTATGCTGAAGGAACAGATTCAATTTGAAACGTGAGAGTTCAAATTGCCAAGAGGGAAACGATGAGTAATGAAACGGTTGCGCAGCCGTCCGCCACAAACAATGAGGTCATCGCGCCCGAGATGTACCGGAAGATCGACGAGATCGTCGCGCGGTACAAGGACAAGCCCGGCTCGCTCATCCCCGTGCTCCAGCAGGCACAGAACGTATGCGGTTATCTGCCGCACGCGGTACAGCGCTACGTTGCCCGGGGGCTCAATATGTCGCCGAGCGTGGTGTTCGGCGTCGCGACCTTCTACTCGTTCTTCACGCTCGTGCCGCGCGGCAAGCACGTGATCCGGGTCTGTCTCGGCACTGCCTGCTATGTGAATCGGAGCGAGGAGATCCTCGATAAGATCAAGGA
>JANONA010000431.1:0-2259 GCA_031420575.1 Nitrospirota bacterium
CACCCTGCCGGAACAGGTCCCGGGGGTTGCTGAAATCCGCCCAGTGGGTCGTTCCGACCGCCGGGTGGATGACCACATCCGCTTCCGTGACGAGAATGTCGTTCAAATAGATCCGGGTCACTGCGTCGGCGCGCAGGACCACGTCCAGTCCGAATTTGTTCTCGAACGGAGTCACCGTGCTCGATACGTCCACGGCGATCACGACATCGGCGCCCATGTCATGGGCGCAGCGCACGGGCACGCGCTCCACCCACCCGCCGTCCACGAGCAGCATGTCGCCGTCCGCCACCGGCGGGAAGATCCCCGGGAGGGAGCAGCTGGCGCTTACTGTTTTCCGCAGCGAACCCTTCGTATAGACGACCCGTTTGGCATTGCGAATGTCCGTGGCCACGCACCCAAAGGGGATCTTCGTGTCCTCTATCAGAATATCCGGGATAAGCGGATACATGAACTCTTCATACTCCTCTACGGAAATGAAGGCCGGATTGGTGGCGGTCACCCCCCAGAAATAGCCCTTGCGGATCAGGTTCGCCATGTCGCTGAAGAAACCGTGGTTATTGTTCGGCTGCTCCATTTTTCGAATGAACTCGATCCGGGTTTTACGGGACCTGAAGCTCCGGAGAAACTGGTCCACCCTCCCCATCCAGTACTCCGCATCGGGCTGTGACGCATAGAGCCCGCCCATGAGCGCCCCAAGGCTCGTGCCGGTGATCATGTGGATCGGCACGCGTGCATCTTCGAAGACCTTCAGCACGCCGAGGTGCGCGAGACCGCGGGCCGCTCCCCCGCCGAGGGCCAGACATATTTTAGGCTCCATTAACACCTCCGTCTAAGAATTTACCAGTTTGTGCGGTGCGGCGCCTTTATTCAAAAGCCTATCACGTTGCTCCATCCCGGAGCTGTTCGAACCTGACAAAATTTCTCCCGATGGATTGAACTATGCGCCCGCAAACCTCTTCAACGAATGCATAATGTCATCGGTATCAAGGTTACCTTTGATGCCGTGCTCGGAAAACAGGTGCAGCGTCTCTATCTGATTGAGGCCGAGAAGCCTCGATGCCACAGCGAGAGATACCTTGCCTGAACGATATCTCTCAGCGACATAGGTTTCGAAGCCAATGGCGATCAACTTTCGTATCGCTGTCGTTTCCTCGATCTTTTCCTCTTTTTCAACAAGGGCGACGGCATCAAGGAGCGCAACCGGCATTCGGATTGACTTTGTTTTCATGGTGCACCCCTCTTCTCGATGAATAATCTGACCGTATGGTACTCGCTTTCGCTGATATGCGCGGCAAGTTCTTCAAGACTCTTCAGTGCGTCAATTGCTTTCAATATGCCCTGCCTATGCATGACCGCGATGCAGGTAGCCGGCGTCAGATAGGGAATACCGAACAGTTTCAAATGCCGGAGGAATTGCTTATCATCGCTGCCGATAGCATCAAAGCCTCCGCTCCGAAACAACGCTACAGCTTCCTGCTCCCCGGCGACCTTTTTCGCCCCCTGCGCGGCGACGACCTTGATGCGGCCATTCGCAATGTTATCATCAATGATCACCGCATCGGGAAGCGCCTTTGCTTTCCCGCCGTCAACGACCTCTTCTTTGACACGACGGGGGATGCAAATTGAAAAAGCCTGGCAAACTCGCTCCTTGAGGCCGGCCTTCGTCAGCTTGATGAGGCAGTCCGCATCCATGACAATCTTCATGTGTTACATTGTAACTTATAGATGACTAATGTCAAGGGAGAAATAGTCCGAAGAGGATAAACAATACAGGAAGCGCTTCCACGGTAAATAAAACCTTCACGACATTCGGTTCGGACGTTCCAAGTTTTTGCGTACGGCTTGCCCGGGTTACGATCTTGACGCCCAACATCGCCTTTGAGTTTCATATTTTGAACACAAAAAAGCCATAAATTTCCTTGACATTGAATAAAACTAGTGGTAACGTTCACATTATGAACGTTAATAATTCTACCCCTCCCGGAACAGAACAGTACCGATCGCTGCGGATCCTCGATGAGCTGGCGAACAACGACTCCCTTTCTCAACGGGATCTGAGCAGCCATCTCGGCATCGCGCTCGGCCTTGTCAACTCCTATATCAAGAACCTCGTTAAAAAAGGATTTATCACGGTAAAAAAGATACCTTCGAAGCGCTATGCCTATTACCTGACCCCCAAGGGATTCACGGAAAAGACGCGGCTTACCTACGATCTCCTCCATGATTACACCCGGGTCTATCGCGAGGCGCGCAGAAACT
>JANONA010000432.1:0-5365 GCA_031420575.1 Nitrospirota bacterium
GAGGCGGCGGTTGCCGCCATAAAAGCCGGGGCCTACGATTTTTTGGAAAAACCGCTGCAACTGGAGGTCTTGCTCGACAAGGTGGCGTCTGCCCTCAAGCACCGGCCTTCCAGGAGCAACGACGCCCTGCCGTCGGATACGAGGCTTGAGATCGCCAGTGCCGACCTTTCGGTGCCTCCCGGAGTGGTGGAGGTGGTGGATTCCCCCGAACCTCAGCGCACCCTCAAAGGGAATGTGGTCCTGAACGGTACAGGGCTCCTGAGCGGCCGGAACACCGGTGTCATCCTGAGCCCCCTCGGGACCAACGAAGGGATCGTCTTTCAAACGCTTGACGGTCAGACCATCCGCGGACATATCACCTCCCTTGAGGATTACTCCCAGTCTGTCTCATCGAAGACCTTCTCCGCCAACTCCACCACCTTAGACAACGGCAGGCGGCGGGTGCGCACCATTGAACACCTGATGGCGGTCCTTTCCATGTACGGCATAACCAACGTGCTCGTCAAGGCCGACGAGGAGATACCGAACATAGACGGCTCAGCCAAGGATTTCTGCGATCTTATAGAAGAGGCAGGCATAGAGGAACAGTCCGCCTCCACCAGGGTTGCTGTCATCCGCCGGAAGATCGGCGTGGGCAACGAGGTGGGGCATGAAAAGCATCTCTATGCGGAGCCCTTTGAAGGGTTCGAGATATCGATGAGAGTTGACTACCCACTACCCATAGGCGAACAGATCCTCACATTCAATCCTGCAAGCGGGTCTTTCGCAAAGGAGATAGCCCCGGCCCGCTCCTTCAACACCTTTGAGAATATCGAACTGGCACAGAAAATGGGCAAGGTCGGCGGCGGCTACCTCAACTCCCACATTATCATGTACGACGGCAAGGTCATCAACACGGAACTCCGTTACCCCGACGAATTCGTGCGCCACAAGATCCTGGACCTCATCGGCGACCTCTACCTCCTCGGTTTTCCCATCAGAGGACGCATTATTGCCAACATGACCTCCCATGGGTACAATCAGGCCCTGGTGCAACGCTTGTACCAGGCTGTCCAGAGCAGCGCCAGTCGGTAGGTCGGGCAGAGCAGGCGAAACCCGACTGAATTCAGTCAAATCGTTCTCGGGAATGCCCGCATGTATTCGCAGTAAGTCCGCGGTGTTGAAATGAAACCAAACCAACCGATCAAACTCGGCATCAGCTCCTGCCTCATGGGCAACAATGTCCGCTACGACGGCGGGCACAAGCTCGACCATTATCTGCGCGACACGCTCGGATTGTTCATTGAGTGGGCGCCGGTCTGCCCTGAGGCGGAATGCGGCTTGCCCATACCGCGGGAGGCAATGGACCTGGTCGGTGATCAGGATACGCCACGGTTAGTGACGAGAGTTACGGGCATAGACCATACGGGCCGCATGATGCAATGGGCGAACAAGAAACTGGCAGCACTCGAAAAAGAGAACCTCTGCGGTTTTGTGTTCAAGGCCCGGTCTCCGAGTTGCGGTGTTCATAATGCGAAGCTCTGTTCCCGGTCCGGGAGGCCTGTCGGCGGAAGGACGGGCTTATTTGCGGAGACCGTTATGGGCCGCTTCCCCCTCATGCCTATAGAGGACGAGGAAGGGTTGCAGGACCCCGGCATCAGGGAGAGCTTCATCGAGCGGGTTTTCGTGTACCATCGGCGGCGGAAGCTCATGACAGCCGGCAACACGACCTGAAGCAACAACACTATCTGAATCCTCATCCCCTCGAACTCATGCCCGGAAACCACGTGTGGCGGGTAACCTTTTGTGTGCGTTGCTTTTTCGTGAGATTGACGGTATAATAACCATTACTGAAAACAAGATGTCAGTCCACGAAAGGAACACATGGAAGAGCGTATACAGAAAATCATATCCGCCGCCGGAGTGACCTCGCGCCGCGCCGCGGAAGAGCTCATCACCGAAGGCAGGGTGCGCGTGAACGGGGCGGTGGTGACCGAGCTCGGCGCCAAGGCCGACCCGTCCAAGGACCATATCAAGGTCGATGGCAAGCTCATCAACCCCAAACAGCCGCAGACCTACATCATGCTGAACAAACCAACGGGCTTTGTCACGACCATGTCCGACCCCGAGGGACGGCCCACGGTGCAGGATCTGCTGAAAGGGGTCAAGGTGCGGGTGTATCCTGTGGGCAGATTAGACTACAATACCGAGGGCCTTCTGCTCCTGACGAACGACGGCGATTTCGCGCACTTGATCACACACCCGAAACATGAATTTCCCAAGACCTATTTGGCGAAGGTCAAGGGTGTGCTTGAGGATAGTCAGATAGACACCCTCGAAAAGGGCATTTATCTCGATGACGGCAAGACCGCTCCGGCAAAGATCAAGAAGATCCGCAAAGAGGAAATGAATTCCTGGCTGGAGATCACGATCCACGAGGGACGGAAGCGTCAGGTGCGGCGCATGTTCGACCGTGTGGGGCGCTCGGTGATCAGGCTCAAACGGATCAGGACCGGCAATCTCGTGCTCGGCGATCTTCTGGAAGGGACCTTCCGCTATCTGACGTCAGAGGAGGTTAAGGGGCTGAAGGAACTGGCGGTGAAAGAGCGAAAACCGGAAATCAGGATTCAGAAGCCTGAAGTCGGAAAAAAAGAAGGTCCCGTGTCCGCGGTCAAGGGGCACGGTGCAACGGGCGGCGACGCGCGCCGTGCGACAAGTGCGAAAAGGCAGCGCCCGGATGAAGGCCGTGTCAGGGGTCCTGTTATGCAGGATACAGGGGATGGACGAAGGAAGAATCAGGTGGTCATGCCTGGTACGAGAAGCGACTACTCAGGAAGCAAGGGACTAAGCGCAGCCCCGGGTTTTGGGCCGCGAAGCGACAGAAGTTCTCGTCCTGCAACAAGATCGGCCACGAGCCGCCCAACAACAAGAGCAGGCGTCGGCAGGCCCGCACCAGGGGCAGCAATGGGAAATCGGGAGACCAGACGGATACCGGCCCAGCGTTCCTGGGCAGGCGCCAGAAGCAGCGAATCGAGAAGCAAGGGCTCAGGGTATGAGACGCGGGAAGAGGGACGAAGACCGGCTTCCGGTCCGCGACCGAACAGGAGCGCCTTTACGGGAAGCAAAGGACCCGGTGGAACCGCGGGTTTTGGGCCACGAGGGGACAGCACGTACAGTCCGACATCACGTCCGGCCACGAGCCGTCCGACAACAAGAGCAGGCGTCGGCAGACCCGCACCAGGGGCAGCAACGGGGAGGCCGGAAACCAGGCGAAAACCGGAACCTCGTTCATGGCCCGGCGCCAGAAGCAGCGATTCGAGAAGCAAAAGCCCGGGGTATGAGCCGCGGGAGGGGGGACGAAGGCCGAGTTCCGGGCCCCGGCCCAACAGGAGCACCTTTACGGGGGGCAAAGGACCAGGACGGGGGACAAAGCCCGGGTCCAGGGGCCCGGGGCAAGGGGCCAGCAATAGAGGGCCAAGACATAGTAGATAGTAGACAGGAGATAAGTAGACAGTAGACAGGAGACAGGAGAGAATAAGTTGAAGGTTTATGGCAAGATGCTGTGGGTAATTTACATTGAGGGAACCAATGATGGATAAAGTAAAAAATCAGGCATTTACCACGGAAAAGGCCACAGAATATCACGGATGCGATAATGAGTAACTTGTTAAGGGTAGGCCTTTTGTTTAATTTCGGTGGAGCTGCTTTTGAATTTATAAGAAAAATCGTTTGATTTTTCCGTGATATTCTGTGGCCTTTTCCGTGGTAAGCAAGAGTAAAGGTTTTCTCCGCGTCGGCGGTGAATCTTGGAAGTTATGTGGCTTAATGACACCCATATTTTCGCGCCAAGAGCCAAGTTGAATTGCAGTTTGAGGAGTGAGGCGTAAAAACAAAGATGGAAAATCTTCGCGCGCGGGTGATCGTTCATGGTTTCGTGCAGGGAGTATGGTTTCGGGCCGGCATGAAGGATGAGGCAACTCGCATCGGCGTAGGCGGTTGGGCCATGAACCTTCCTGACGGCACGGTGCAGGCCTTGTTCGAAGGTGAGAAGAAGAAGGTCGAGGAGCTCGTCGGCTGGTGCCACCGCGGGCCGTCCGGAGCGCGGGTGGACAAGGTGGATATCTTCCGGGAACCCTACAAAGGAGAATACAGGCATTTCGACATCCGCTATGGCAGGTAGATATTCTTTACTGATTATCGTTCTCCTCAGTGTTGTTTTCGCGTGCAAGGCTGAAAAGCCGGTAGAGCCCGCGAAGCCCGAGCCGGTTGTAATCGTCAAGCCGAAGCGCCCGGCGCTCACGAAGGAACAACGGATAGAGCTTGGCTTCCCTTCCGACCTGATATCACCGGTAGAGCTTGCCGCGGGCGCTGAAGCAGAGCCGTTCCTGGCGACCGTGGTCATGCACTCGGAGAACATGAAGGGCGAGAAGGGGTTTGAGACGGGCAAACTGGCGGGATTCAGTGTCCACACGAAGCGCTCGGATGACCTCATTACAACATACCGGGCCCAGCTTCGTGTCAAGGGATACCTGATTTTCAGGAGTCACAAGGGCTACGGGAAGTTGAACGATATTATTACGGTCGTTCAGGGAAACAATTCCTACGACATTCTGAAGATCCAGCGGACCGAAGCGCCGAACTACCACCTCGACACCAGGGCGATCATCGCCTGGCTCAAGGATCAGCAGAAGTTGGGGACTTTTGTCATTACGGGCGCGGGACCGGATTGGCTTGAGGCGAGGTTCATCAAGCCGCCGCGGAACATGCCGGCCTTTGCGAAAAAGATCAATGCCTTTGCGCCGGATGTCCTGGGGCATGGCCCGAAAACCATGGACAAGCTTGTGGAGCGGATGAAACGGACGAACGGGTTCTTTCTTGTCTGGGACTGAGCCTGGAAATGCGGAGTGCGGAGTTCGGAATGCGGAGTGAAATCCTTTAGAAGCGGAAATATGTTCCCCCGGCTCGTTGCCCTTTTCGGTAACTGCTCAACGTTATGAAAACTGCTATGAATATTCTCATCAGCATCGCCCTCCTCGTTGCAGCACTCTCATGCATCCTCGTTTACGCGAATACCCATCCTCCGAAATACCCGCTCCATGTCCCGCCGTCGGTCTACAAAGCCGGGTACGAAGACGTGACATTTACGACCGAAGACGGTGTTGTAATAAAAGGCTGGTTCGTCAAACCAAAGCATCCTCGTTCTCCGTCGCCGGCTGTCATCATCTGCCACGGGGTGGGCGCCAATAAGTCGGATTTTACGGAACTCGCCATCTCGCTTTCACAACGGGGATACTTTGTTCTCCTGTTCGATTTCCGCGCCCACGGTGAAAGCAGCGGGCGGAGAACGTCGCTCGGTTATCACGAGCAAAAAGATGTTCTTGCGGCC
>JANONA010000433.1:0-3557 GCA_031420575.1 Nitrospirota bacterium
CCAGGTGGGCGACCTCACGCTGGAGCGAACGCGTTATCTTCAGCTCTTTCCGCAAATCCTTTTCGTCCATGCTCGTGAGAACGGTTACCGCAAGCACGGTCGGCGCCGGCAGGTTGTGTTTTCCCGCTGTTTCCTTCGCCGCTTCCGCCGCGGCCTTCATCATATCGAGCCCGCCCAGAGAGTGGACGTTGAAGATGCTCACGCCGAGTTTCACCGCCTCGGCGGAGGCTTTGGCCACGGTGCTCGGAATATCGTGGTACTTGAGGTCGAGGAACACACGACCGCCCATGCCGATGATGCGGCGCACGATATCAGGACCATAGGCGGTAAAGAGCTGATGGCCGACCTTGAACACGCCGACCGAATCCTTGAGTTCGGCAACGATACCGAGCGCTTCCTGATCGCTGTCAACATCCAGGGCGAGGACGATACGGTCCCGCGGGGTTATTTCCCTGTTTTGAATTTCGAATTTAGTCATTGACATTCTAATAGATTCAGGTGAAAAAGCGGAATGTGCATGCACTGGTTGAAGCCTGAGCAACGGCGGGAATGGAAATCACCGGTCAGGCTTCCTGTTTTATTCGCTGGATGAGCTCGGCGATCAAGTCCTGAAAATTGATCTGAAGTTGGATGAGCTCGGAAGGCAGATGTTCCTCAAACTGATACACGCCCTCACTCAGCAGAAACAGGCTGAAAATAATATCCTTCACCTGGACCTTGAGGCCGCTGAACAAATCCTTGGGAGCAATGAGGCCGTTTTCGACCAGGATAGCTCCTAATTTTTTCATTTTCGCGCTTTTTTTGAAGAGCTGAAGCGCATACTCCAGGTTCTCCCGCTTGAGCGTGCCGGTTTTAACCAGGATCTCGCCAAGCCGGTCCTGGACGCTGGTGGACGTGGCAAAAACGATCTGGCCGCTCTTAAGATAAATACATTTCGTCAGATCACCGCTGCTCACGGTCAAGGCGCCGGTGGCTTTTCCCTGGCGCAGTTGTTCCAAAACATCCGCAAGCGGTGTAAACGAGAGTTTCCCTGAAAGCGCAATAGACATAGCGCGGCCTCCCGCCGCAACCAATGCAATATGACACATTAGTGCGCCGCTATTCAAGATTCAAGATTTAATGATCAATATTTTGAATCTTGAATATTGAATTTTGAATCCGGCTATAAACATTCACGCGGACAATCTTAATACTCAAACCTGATCCCCGCGCCGCCCAGTGTGCTTTCGCCCAGTATGCTGGGATCGGTCTTCAATTCAAGGAGGATCATGAATTTCTGGCTGAGCTTCCACTCAATGCCGCCGAAAACATAGATCGACGTGCTCTTGTCGCTCTCCTGGGGCAGTGAACCGCCCAAAGACGCCATCACAAGCCCCCCGTAGGGGATGAGCTTATAGCCTCGGTCCGTCAACGGGAAACTCTTGCTGACAATGGTGGAGAATGATACTTCACTCGCGTTCTTGTCGTTGATGATCACGTTGTCCAGCCCCAGGCCCACCGACAGGTCGATCGGTATGCCGTCCGTTTCCTTCACTAATTGGTACTTGAGATCAATGCCGACCAGTGCTCCGAGTTTGTCCCCTGAACCGGGAATCCTGGCGGACGATGCTCCGACCTTGACACCGACTTCCATCAGCGCCCCCATACCGTAGCGAATCTCGGCATAATAGTTTTTAGAGCGGTCTCCGAGAGTAAAGTGGATACCGGAGTGGGTCATACCCGGATCGAGGCTCTCGGCCGTGGTGAACTCATTCTGTGTAAACTGCTGTGTAAACTGGGGCGTCGCCCCTGCCTGGCCGGCTGACAGCATCAGCATTATTCCCAGACACCCGATAACGAATTTTTTCATTCTATTGGCCTCCATGCCGCGATATATAATAGGGATTCAGCGATTCGGAATATAGCATCAAAAGGCTGGATTGACAAGAAAAAAATTGTAGCGGACCTGAAGATACGATCTGCTTCATCTGATAAAAACGGGAGGCGGGGAACGTAAACCCCGTTAGAGAACCAGGCTCTCTAACGATGACGGATTGCGGCTTTGTACCACAATCGGTAATTGTATGATGTCAACCGCCGACAGAAGTCCGCGGCTTTCTCTAACGGGGTAAAAAGCAATTGGCGACAAACCCGGCACTGCGGCCTCATTCATCCGTCCTGATTCAATTCAATGTTCCAGTAGAGGTAATCGCGCCAGCTCAGGGGCGCGTTCCTGATTCCGAACCTGAGCGTGACCACCGGCATCCACTTGGGCTTCACGGGCGGCCGGATCAGCCTCATGTTCGCCTCACGCGGGGTCCTGCCTCCCTTTTTATTGTTGCAGATGAGACAGGCGGTCACGATGTTCTCCCACGTGGCCTCGCCGTTCTGGACCTGCGGAATGACGTGGTCGAAGGTCAGACCCTCCGGCGAATAGTTCACACCGCAGTATTGGCAGGCGTATTTGTCGCGTTGGTAAATATTGGCGCGGGAGAACCGCACTTCGCGGCTCGCGCGCCTGACTTTAATGAGTTTGAGCAAACGGAGAATGGAGGGAAGCCTGAAGGTGATGGACACACCCCGGATGTCACGGTCATAGGAGTCAATCACCTCAACCTTGCCCTGAGTGAGCAGGGTGATCGCCCTCTGCCAGGAAATGATATTGAGCGGCTCAAATGTTGCGTTCAGGAGCAGCGTCCGTTCCATTGCAACCCTCGTACAATACCGGAACTTCTTTAATTCTCTGTCCCGGGTCAAACGAAAACACAAAACTCACGCTCATTGAGGTATAAAAATACAGAAAATATTACCATTTGTCAATAGGTTTGAAAGTTTGTTTGAAAGTTTGTATAATGGAATCATGTCCGAATCCGAGGAGACAAGAAGAGAGCGGGCCGCGGCCGCGGGTGAGGAGGAGCTCGCCGGGTATCTCCATGATCCCTCGCCCGCGGTTGTCAGGGCGTTGCTCGAAAACAGACGCCTGGCCGAGAAAGACGTCCTGCTCATCGCGCACAGAAAAAATCTGCCTCCGGAAATCCTCGAAAAAATCTTCAAGGACAAGCGATGGGCCGAAAGCTACCCCGTGCGACTTGCGCTCGCCCGGAATCCCAAGTCACCGCTCTCGGTCTCGCTCACCCTGGCCCGCTACCTCCGCATCTTCGACCTCGAGGAGATAACACGCAGCCATGTCATTCCCCTCGTCTTCAGGCATAAGGTTGAAATGATCATCAACGAACGGATTCCCACAATGCCGCTTGGAAACAAGAAAACGCTCGCCAGGAAGGCCGCGGGCAGCGTCCTGCTCAAATTGCTTCTGGACGCCGATGCCGAGGTCGTGCAGCTCTGCCTCAACAATCCCCATATCACCGAAGGGCGCCTCTTCAAAGTAATCAGCCGCGCGGACACGGTCGCGGAGACCATCAGGATAATCGCGGAACACCCGAACTGGTCAAGCCGCCCGCTGATACGGCTCTCCTTAGTCCGCAATGCGCGAACTCCCCTGTCGCTGTCAATGCGCTTTCTCTCGGAAATGAGGATCATGGACCTGCGGGAGCTCTATGCCGACCCGTCCGTGCCCG
>JANONA010000434.1:0-9436 GCA_031420575.1 Nitrospirota bacterium
GTTGCAGGAACAGCCGGATCAGCCTAAACCTCAGACACCGTAGGGCGTTTTATTGAACGCTCTCTTTGAAAAAAACGCGTAACTACTCAGGTCAGTTACTTCGCTTCGCCCGCGCCGTCCGGATGTTCTGATAACCGACACGGGAAAGGGCAATCGCGCTCTTGTTGCGCTGGCGCCAGCAACCGACCCGAGTAGTTACAAAAACGTATTGATTAAAAAAGGAGCGAATAGGATGAAAAGGCATCTCTTGTTAAGCGTGGTTGCACTCATGGTGGTTGCTTCGCCGGTCATGGCAAAGGAATGGTTTTACCTCTTTATGTAACGTGCAATTGTTTTACTGAAAGCCGGTTCGCTTAATGCGGGCCGGCTTTTTTCTTTTCTACGAGCAGCGCCATCCTCCTTTTATCATCAGTAATTGCTCAGGTAGTACAATAGATTCCGTATGACTCCGTAGGGCAAGGCTTTAGCCTTGCGTCTTAGTCGAATTGCATGCAGATCGGACGAAAGCAACCCTAAAGGGTTGCCCTACAAAGGCTTCTTTGACACCGATCTGAGTCGGTTAGTATCATCCTTTCTTTGTGCCTTGGCGTCTTTGTGGCAGCGCCCGTTACTGAAATCTTCTCAGTCTCAGTGAGTTTAACACCACGCTCACCGAGCTGAAGGCCATGGCAGCCGAGGCATACATGGGATTCAACAGCCCCGCGGCGCCAAACAGGGGGTAGAGGACGCCGGCCGCGACCGGGATGCCGATCACATTATAGAAAAACGCCCAGAACAGGTTCATCTTTATCGTCCGCATGGTCCTGCGCGAGAGCCTCATCGCGGTAGCCACCACGCGGAGATCGTCCTTGATCAGGGTGACGTCCGACGCCTCGATGGCCACGTCCGTGCCCGTGCCGATCGCGATGCCGACGTCCGCCTGGGTCAGGGCAGGAGCGTCATTGATCCCGTCTCCGACCATGGCGACGACCTTGCCCTCGGCCTGGAGCTTTTTCACGTTGTCCATCTTGTCCTGGGGCAGGACCTCCGCCAGCACGCGGGTGATCCCGAGCTCGTCGGCAATGGCCTGGGCAGTGCGGCGGTTGTCGCCGGTAAGCATTACAACATCGAGCCCGAGCGCCTTGAGTCCGGCAACGGCTTCTTTGGAATGTTCTTTGACCGTGTCCGCGACCGCGATGAGCCCCACGGCCCTGTTGTCAACAGCCACGAACAGGGGCGTTTTCCCGCGGGCTGAAAGCTTTTCCGCCTCCGCGAGCAGGTTTCCGAAATCGATCCCTCGATCGGCCATGAGCCGTTCGTTGCCGAGGATGAGCTCCTTCCCGTTGAGTATTGCCCGGATGCCCTGGCCGGGGAGCGCTTGGAATTCGTCCGGCTGCTCCAGCGCAATATTCCTGGCCAGGGCCTCGCGTACGATCGCCTCTCCAAGAGGATGTTCGGACCCTTTTTCAGCGGAACCCGCGAAAAAGAGTATATCCTGTTCGCTTATTCCGTCTCGAATGACATCGGTAACCTTCGGCTCGCCGCGCGTGAGCGTGCCGGTCTTGTCGAGCACGATTATGTCGATCTTCCGGGCGCGTTCGAGGCTCTCGGCATTTTTAAAAAGAATGCCCAGCTCCGCGCCCTTGCCGGCGCCGACCATGATGGCGGTAGGCGTGGCAAGGCCCATGGCGCAGGGACAGGCGATGATAAGCACGGCGATAAAGTTCACGAGCGCAAAGGTAAACCTCGTTTCCGCGGGTCCGAACAGATACCAGACGGCGAAGGTCACGAGGCCGATGGAGATGACCGTGGGCACGAAAATGCTCGAGATAGAGTCGGCAAGACGCTGGACCGGCGCCTTGGAACCCTGGGCCTCCTGTACCATGCGGATGATCTGGGCGAGCATGGTGTCTTTGCCGACCTTTGTCGCCTCGAAGGTAAAGGCGCCTGTTTTGTTGATCGTGGCGCCGATGACGGTGTCGCCGGGCTTTTTGTCCACGGGCAGGCTCTCACCGGTCAGCATGGATTCGTCCACTGATGAAGAGCCATTCCGGATGATGCCGTCCACGGGGATCTTTTCCCCGGGCCGCACGACAACGAGCTCGCCGTTTTCCATGTCCTCGATCGGGATGTCCCGTTCCGTGCCTTCGCGGATCACGCGGGCTGTGCGCGGCTGGAGCCCCATAAGTTTTTTAATCGCTTCGCCGGCTCTGGCTTTTGCCCGGGCTTCGAGGTATTTCCCGAACAGGATCAGGGTGATGATCATCGTGGCGGTGTCATAGTATGCGCCGCCATGGCTCCCATGCTGTTCCAGAATCGAGGGGAAAAAAGTGAGTACCACGCTGTACCCATAGGCCGCCGAGGTCCCCACGACCACCAAGGTGTTCATGTTCGTGCCGCCATGCTTGATCGAGGCCCAGGCGTTCTGGTAGAAGTGACGGCCTGCCCAGAACTGGACCGGTGTGGCCAGGAGGAACAGGATGAACCACATGGTCTGACGCGGGAGGATGGTGATAAAGGGGAGCATGTCCTGAAAACTGCCGATCATCACGAGCGCGGAGAGGACGGCGCTGACAATGAGCTTGTTCCTGATTTCCGCAAGCTCTCGTTCCCGGGCCTCTTTTTCGATCTCAAGGGCCGAACGGCCTTCGATCCGCTGGGGCAGGCGGAAACCGGATTTTTCGATGGTCCTCCTGATATCGCGGAGCCCGATCTGGCCGGGAACGTATTCCACTTCCGCGGTCCCTGCCGCGGGATTAACGACAGCCTTGATTACGCCGTCGATCGCTCTTGCGAGGCGCTCCAGTTCCCGTGAGCGCGATACGTCGAGCTCGATGATCGGGATGAAGACCGTTTCGGTGACCGCCTGGTATCCTGACTCATGAATGCTGGAAATAAACTTTTTCAGATCAATAACAGCGGGATCGAATTCGACAACAGCCTTCTCATTCGCATAATTGACGTTTGCGTTTTTTACGCCCGCAAGCTTTGCAAGGTCTTTTTGTATCGCCGCGGCGCAGTTCACGCAGGTCATGCCTTTGACCGGAATTACGGCTTTTTTTGTTTCCATAGCCGCATGTTACCACAAAGTCGGGTCGGCACAAAGAAACATTCATGAACCGCGTTGAACCGAGAGATGTTTATGGATTATAATAATCTCGCGGAAGAGTTGCCTCAGATCAATAATAATCCTTTTTCCCTCACTGTTTTCCATTCATTGGATTTCAGAAAAGATTCAAAGGGAGAAGAAAATTGCTTCTCATAACTTTGCTTCAATTCTTCGAGTAACATTAATTCTGAATTTTGAATGGAAAATTTTTCAAACATTTTATTAAACCACTCCCCAATATCAGTATTTGTGGATAACGTAAAATTTTCCATTTTAGTGTAAAAAACAAACTTACTTTTTCGTACCTGTTTTCCTTTCTTAGTAGAATCGTATTGTATGTATTGAGGCTGGTTTTCCATCCATAGTATTCCGGATTTCAACTTTTCACCATCAAAAGCGGGATTCTCATTGATTGCCTGTTCCACGTAATTTCTTTTTACCGAAATTGCGGGAACGGGGAAGTCGAACCAGTCTTTAGCCGAAAAATCCGTACCGATACCATGCATAAAGTTGTAAACCGCTTTGTTTAAGCCCTGAGCAAAAACCTGATGGTCGCAGCCAATAAGATCTTCAAGCAATAAATCATTTTTGGCAAACCCGCCGACAGGATGATCAATTTTCCCGCAATTATATTTTTCCGGATTTTTCCCCACGTCGCTGTGAACGGTGGCGGTAAACAAATGCCAAAAAGCGGATTGTATAAGTCCGTATTTGAAAAACTGCCGCACGATCTCCAGGGCATCAATGGTTTCTTGTTCAGTTTGTGTTGGGAAACCATACATCAGATAAGCATGCGCCAGAATACCCGCTTTGCTGAAATTGCGGCACACGCGGGCAGCCTGATGAATGGTTACACCTTTATTCATTAACTTCAAAAGCCTGTCAGAGGCCGCTTCCAGGCCTCCGGTAACGGCAATGCAGCCCGAAGAAGCCAACAGTCTGCAAAGGTCTTCGGTAAAAGCCTTTTCAAGGCGGATATTAGCCCACCAGGAAATAATGATTTTTCTTCTCAGCAATTCTAGCGCCAATTCCCTCAGGATTGCAGGCGGTGCAGCCTCATCAACAAAATGAAAACCGGTTTGTCCTGTTTGGGCGATTACGCGCTCAATTCTATCAGCCAGCAATTTGGCCGGCGCGCTATCGTAGCGTTTTATATAATCGAGGGTGGTATCGCAGAATGAACAGTTATGCCAGTAACAACCATGAGCAATGGTAAGCTTATTCCAGCGTCCGTCGGACCAAAGGCGGTGCATGGGATTGGCAATTTCAATGAGAGAAAGATATTTATCCAACAGTAAGTCCGAATAATCCGGGCAGCCGATCTCCGCATGTGAGAAATCTTTTTCCTTATCATTATTGACATACTTCACCTCATCTTCAATTCTCATAAAAGTTCTTTTGAGATTCCCCGTGTTTATTTCACCTTGAAGAAATTTTAAAATATTCAAAAAAGGAAGTTCGCCATCGTCCACGGTAATAAAATCCACATAGTTAAAAATCGCGGGTTCGGAAAGTTCACGGAGTTCCGTATTAACAAATCCACCCCCGGCGACAATTTTAATGTGTTGAATATTTTTCTTGATCCATTGGCCGCATTTTAACCCCGCGTATAAATTTCCGGGAAAGGGAATGGTTATCCCTGCAACATCCGGACAATAATTTTCGATATGTTTTTTCAGCAGTGAAAGCAACCAGGACTCAATGATATTTTCCGGCTGATGTAAAGCATTCTCCACCGGAGAAAAAGAATGAGCGGACATTCCAAGCTTTTCAGCATAACGGCTGAAACCAAAATAGGGTGTTACGGCGTCTTTTATTAAATCGCCGACATCCTCGATATACAGTGTTGCTAAAAACCGGGCTTTATCGTTCACCCCGATGTTTCCAAACGACCATTCCAAATCAGGCAATTGATTAAATCGTGAAGCCCTCGGTAAAAAATAATCAGAACACAAGAGCTGGGCAAGCGTATTATCCCGGTATTGCAAAAAACTCATTACCCGGTCCACGGTTTGCAGATAGTAACTTTCATTGTGTATGATTTGAATTGAATTTTGGGAAATTTGTTTACTGTTATTTTTAACAAAATCGAAAAGTTTTTGAAAACCGTCCCTGGAAAAAATTGTATTTATCAATTCAATACTTAAATCAACCTGAAATACATCATAACCATGCAGTTTCAAAAAGCCTTTCAAATAAGGCGATGCCGGATACGGTGTATTTAGTTGGGTAAATGGCGGAGTGATGAGTAGTATTTTTTTAAGCATATATTTATCGATACACTCACGGGGGAAAAATCAGATGACAGCAAGGGCTGCGACCGGGAAGGCAGCCATAACACTTTTCCGCCTCTCTTGACTCACGTCAAGAAACAACGGATTTACAATCCGAGCGCCTTCCTCGCCAGCTCCACTAATCCAAAGACCTTCAAATCGACCAGCGTGCCGTTCATCTGCGCCGCACGGAGAAATTCCTGTACCTTCCGGATCGGTATCTCGATCACCTCAATGAGCTCGTTGTCGTCTCCGCCGTTTTTGCCCACCTGCACAAGCTCCGTACACAGATAGGCCCGGAGCGTTTCGGTCGAAGCGCCTGTTGAGCTCGGGCCTTCGGCGAGGAATTCCATTTTCCCCGCTGACCAGCCTGTTTCTTCGATCAGTTCCCGCTTCGCGGCGCTTTCCATGGACTCGCCGGGATCAACGAGGCCCGCCGGGAGCTCGATGACGTCCCGCCCCATAGGCGGTCTGAACTGCTTTTCAAGGATCACCTCTCCGGCCGGCGTGACAGCGACCATCACCACGATGCCGCCGATCCCCACGCGCTCAAGGGCCTCCCAGGTGCGCACCACGCCCCGGGCGTCGCGGTAGGTGATCTCCACCGCGCTCATAAAGCTCCCTTTCCAGACGGTTTTTTTACTGATGATTTCCATAAGCTTCACAGCCACTTCTTCAAATCCAGCGTCAGCGCCGCGGGAATGATGGTGTCAACCTCACGGAGCCGTTTGCGGCCCGCTTTTATGAACATGGCCTTCTGCAATTTCTTTTCTTCTTCGTAATGGTCGTAGATGGGAAAATCGGATTCGGGGATGTCTTTGGTGAAATATCCGCAGCCTGCGAGCCGGACCGCGCGGCGCGGGCCGCGGATGGTTGGGCCGAAGATGCGGCAGATGTGCGGTCGCTGGTTATAGATCATGCATATGCCGTTCTCGAGCGCCGGGCAGGACATCTTTGCCGATCTGCGGGAGATCGAGTCGATGGAGGGCAGGGTTTTGAGCAGCGGGTCCTTGCGGGAAAAGGCCTTTTTCTTTTCCAGGAGGTCTATCTGCTCATTGGCTTTCGCGATCACCCTTTCCCTGATGGGAGCGGGAACCTGTTTCAGTGCCTTGCGCATAAAGATCGCGTCGAGGAGCGTGATGTCGAAGAACCCGACCGTGCAGCACTCGTGGCATCCCTGGCTGCATCCGACGCCATGTTTTGCGGCAGCCTTGGCGAAGACCGTGTTTGATCGTTCAAGGAACTGCGCATACTTTTTGATTATTCGGTTCATTCCATGATGCCTTTCTTGCAAGGTGCGTGGATTATAGTGGCGTGGATTATACGGGCTTGACAGGCTGTTTGTCAATATGAAGCAACGGGTAGGTCCGTTCCCCGAACGGACCGCACCATGGAAAATACAATCATCCGCGGATTTCGCGGACGTCCCGGTGCAGGCAGACGCGGTTCCTGCCCGACCGTTTTGCCTGATACAGTGCGTTGTCCGCCATGGTCACCAGGTCGGCCTTGTTCTTCGTGTCCTCGGGAAAGCTGCTGACGCCGATGCTCAGGGTGACCATCAGGTCCTTGCCGCCCACCCGGGCCGCCGTTGTTTTTTCCATGATTTTCCGAATCCGTTCCGCCATCTGTTCCGCTCCTTTTGTGTCGGTTTCGACCATGCCGATGGTGAACTCCTCGCCCCCGTAGCGCGCCACAAAGTCCGAGCCGCGGGCGGTCTCCTTCAGCACCTTTGCCACCGCCTTGATCGCGATATCACCCACGGGATGGCCGTAGGTATCATTGACTCTCTTGAAATTATCGATGTCCATGAGCAGGATCGAGAAGGGATGCGGTTCCCGGTCGATGCGCTTGTATTCCTCGGCAAGCTTTTCCATGAAGGTCCGGTGGTTCAACAGCCCGGTAAGTCCGTCGGTCCTGGCCAGGTCCTCGATCTTCTGGTAGAGGAGGGAATTGTAGGCAACCATGGATATCTGGTTCATGAGCGTGTCGAGCAGGCAGTTGCGGTGATATTCCGTGAACGCGTCGGTCTTGAGCGAGGCGAGAAAGAAAGCGCCGAGACAGTCGTCTTTGGCGATCAGCAGCCTCCCGTACAGGGACTTGATCGGTTTCTGCAGTTCTTTGAACGGGAAGAGTCCGATGTCCCTGCCCCGGTCGCCGTGGTCCGGGACATAGTAGCTGATGTTGCCGCATTCCAGCCAGTGCTTCTGCATGGAGGTCGCGATGGCACAGTCTTCAAAGGGGAAGACAGTGTTGATCAGTTTGGCGTCGTAGCCGTGGAGCGCAATGAACTGAAGGTATGGTTTGCCCTCCTCTTCGGTCTTCAGGACGCAGGCGCAGAAGTCGTGGGGAACTAATTGTTGAATCCGGGGGATCACCTTGGCCATGATCTCGCCGAACTTGAGACTGCTGTTCAGGTCGGAGCTGATCTCATGCAGGGTGCCGAAGTGGTCGGCCCGGGTCTTCAGATTGAGTGTCAACTGGATCTTCTCGATGATCTGGATAAAAAAGGTCTCGAAGTAGCTCAGCAGGTCCTGGTCCTCGAGAGAAAACGCCCCGGCCTCCAGGCTGTCCACCGCAATAACGGCGATGGTGTTCTCGAACTGGATCACGGGGATGGCGAGAAAGGTCTTAACCGGCACGTTCCGAGCATCGTTCTTGTAATAGCCGAGGTTGGACAGGGGCGTGTTCATCCCTGAGATGTCGGAAAGGTACTGACGCTGTTTTTGCTCTGCGCAGACGTCAATGTAGGTCTTGTCGCGCAGTTCCGTGCCCACCGGCAGAATCGCATGGCCGCTTTCCGACTTAATCGCGCGCAGGACAAAGACCTCGCCGTACTCGCGGCGCTCCTTCAGGAAGAGGGCATAGGAGTGGGCGGGCACGAACCGGGAGATCATGTCGATTATCCCGTTGAAGGTGAGCTCGCGTTCCCGGGCCGCGCTTACCGCGGTTGTCTGCCTGCCCATAAGTGATTCGAGCGTGTTCGTGTCGGCAAGGGGGTCGAGGGCGTCAGCCTGGGCGATCAGCCGTTCATGGGCGTCCCTGACCTGCGCAGCCTCCTTGCGGGTGCGGTGCATGATATGCGCGATGGCAATGGACAGACCGGAAAAGGACGCGCCAAAGCCCGCATACACGGGCCATCGCTCCGGCTGCCATTGGCCTGAAAGGAAGAGATTGGATGATTCGATGCCGAGGATCAGGCAGATTGTCCCGTAGGTTTGGCGCAGCGGAGAAAACGCCGCGACCATGACGGCGAACAGGAAATACCCCGGCCACAGCGTGGAGTGCGACCCACCCGTGATCTGCACAAAAAAATTCAGCAGGAGGACGCCGAGGACGATGAAGGGGAAAAAGTTCAGACGTTCTTTGGAAAAAAAGGAATAATAGGAAACGGTCAGGGCGAGTGCGAGGTATCCCGTCAGCCAGAGGGTCAGGTTCAGGTTTGACGGGTCCGGCGCGAGAAAAAGTCCCAAGCCGGAGGAGAGCGTGTAGAGAACCAGGCTGGGGACGATGATTTTTTTCAAATCTTTTTTCTCCTGTTCATCTCTTCTTCCACATACTTACGGTAGAGGATATCCCACTCACGGCTGCCCTCGGGGACTCTTCGCGACAGCGACTGGATCGTGCGCCGCGCCGCCTCGTCCGCCTCGTCCTCGAACTTGAGCTCGTCGGCAAAGGTCCGCTTGATCTCGCGGAGGAGACGTTCCTCGGCCTGGAGCACATCGACGCTCCTGTTCCGGATCAGCATGTCCTGAACCAGGTGGGAGAGGTGGGATATTCTGTCTTCGCTTAAACGCATGGTGATTGATTTACTCCCGTGAGGGGGGCGTTACAGCACTATTCCACGTTCCTGCGCGAGCTTCCGCTTGGTCATATCGAACACCTTGCGGTAGTCCATATTTTCCTTCGCTATCTCGTCCGCGTGCGCGGAAAGGAGCTTCTCCACGTCTTTATTCAGTTTCTCTTCCGCCATCATATCCGCGGTGATCACTTCAGCGATTTTCTCGGCGATCGCGCTTTTGGGCGCCTCGTACTCGGCCAGGCCTTTGCTCTCAAGGTTCGCGGCGATTGCATCGGC
>JANONA010000435.1:0-2367 GCA_031420575.1 Nitrospirota bacterium
AATGGTCCTCCAAGTATCAGCGCTCTTTGTGCCCGTGGATTCATCACCGGCGCCGGCGCCGATGCTCGCGTCAAAGACATACGGGGTAAGGTCAACGGAGTAGAGATGGCAGTAGCCGGTCTCGGTCATGTATTTGAGATAAGGCAGCGCGTTTTTGGGGATAAAAGCCCACTGCTCTTCGCCGAGACCGGTTCCGGAAAGCTTCGCGATCTCCGTCCTCTGCTGGCCGCCCCATTTGAGTTCGAGCTTCCCGAGGTTGAAAGCGTGCAGCATGCCGTCGTTCCCGCCCACATACACCATGCCCCTGTTCTTGTACGCTGTCCTGCCTGGACTGCTTGGAGTGCCTGGAGTGTCTGTCCCGATAGTTGTATAGCGGGTCGGATCCGCCGCATCCGCAAGCGCGGAATCCTGGTACGGCACGCCGTATGTCCCGTCTCCGTAAACCTTGTGATACGTGTTGAGCGGCATCCAGGACGCGATCTTGGGCGTGGAGTTCAGGATATCGCCGAGCTTCCAGACCCGGGCCGTGGGTTCTATGGACTCGATTTTCACGGTCCTGGAGCGGTAATTATGATATCCGCAGGTCCCCGGCGCCGGACAGCCGGTATCTGCCGTACAAATCGTGCTGGCGGCATTCGAGCATGTTTTTATATCAACGCCTCGCACCCAATTAATGATGTTCGGCGCTTCTGTTGTGGTAACATTGAGCAATGGACTGAGTGCCGTTACATTGGCAGGTGTATTTGTAAATAACGTCAGATTGGTACCGCCCGTTGATGTATATATCTTCCTCGTGCCTGCGTCCCTCTTCCACAGCAGCGTTCCCGCCTCCCAGAGGCTTTTGATATTCTCGATGATGAAGCCGTCCGGCTCCAATGGCGTACCGTCAGGTATGCCGTCTCCGTTCGTGTCCGCCCATCTTTTTGCTTTGGCGGTCTCCGAAGCCTCGTCATAGTACATCTTGGTCACATAGTCCTTGCGGGTATTATCGGTTTTGAGATTAAACACATAGGGGCCTCCGACCGGGAGCCCGTCGTCCTCCCGGAGGCTGCTCTGCGCAAAGTTGGGGTCAACATAGTACCACAGATTCGTGAGCCTGCCGGTCCAGGTTATCTCGTCGAACTTATTGGCGGCGGAATCTTTGAACTTCTTGGTCGGGTAAAACACCGCCTGGATCAGATTCGCGCCGCTGCCCTCGCCCGAGGCGAGCACGGAAGCCGCGGTACCCGAAGTCGCGCCCGCTGAGATCTCCAGCAATGTCTTCCTTAGTTGGGTCTTGAGCTGCTCGGGATTTCCCGCCTTCTTAATCGTAGTGCCGCCGCTCGATGCGGTCTTGGTCAGCAATGTTTCGGAATCGCAATCGCCTGTCTCGTTGCTCCTCGCGCCTGCGAAAACCACGTGCGTGGTGATGGTATCGCTGTATTTTGGCGAAACGGGCGCGGCAGAAGCGGTCCCGGTTGCGTTAAAGGTGTTGATGTTCCTGTTCTTCGCGATCCATGCAAGGTCGTCGAGGTTCTGACTGCCCGCGAAATTACGGCACGTGCCGGTCACCCCGGCGGGCGTTTGGGCCGGAGCATAGAGCGTCGCCAGGTCAGACACGGTAGTCCTCTGGTCAGCCGTTGACATACCGTCCGAGATGAGCAGAATATTGTTCTTCTGGCAAATAGCAGTTGAAGGGTTATACCGCTCGTCAAAGTCCCTGCGCTTTGCGGTAGCATCGGTTTCACTGCTGCTCAGCCGCAGATCCGTCCTGCTCAGGCCTGTTGACACCGGGCAAGTCCCGCCCGTCGGACAATCCGTGTCTTTCGAACAGCGCGTTGTTGAGCTGTTTGAACATTTCCGATCCGTAGCCATGTAACCGGTGGCATTGTAAAACGCCTCCGCAAACGGCGTCCAGGTGGAGCCGCGAATGTTGTTCAGCGCCTTTATGAATCCGGTAGAGTGGTCCCCCACCCCGTCGCTGACGCATTTCTGACCTGATGGTGTCAGAGCAGCACAATTCGCATCAGTTGTGCAAACCGTTGACGTGGAGACCGAACACTTGCCCTTTCCGATGTCGTGGATGATCTGAGCGCCGTCGAAATTGTTGCTGGTTGCGCCGCATGTCGCAGTGGCCGGAGACGGACAATCCAGCTCGGACCCGCACGTTATCGCGGTATTCGTTGAGCAGACCTTGGGGCAGGGAATCAGGCCGGCGGCGCATTCCGCAGCGGACCCGTTGAAATTGAAGTTCATGGCCCCCATACGGATCATGTCCTTGAACTCATGCACCAGGCCCGTGGGCGCAGTGCCAGTGGGCGTCGTGACTATGTTCAATCTGACCTTAAGGCTCCTGATCGGCTTGTCGAGCTGGCCCTGCAAGCCGAT
>JANONA010000436.1:0-3626 GCA_031420575.1 Nitrospirota bacterium
ACCCCCACGATGATCATGCCGAGGTGAAGCAGTGTGGTATGAAAGCTCGTGATAGTGGTCTCCTGGCCTCCATGCTGGGTGGCTGTGGATGCGAATACGCCGGCCGGCTTGCCCTCCAGCGCCCCCTTCATCCATAGCCCGCCGGTCTGGTCCATAAAGTTGCGCATCTGGGCCGCCATATTGCCGTATCGGGTGGGCGTGCCGAAGATGAGCGCGTCCGCGTCCGCGAGTTGATCAACCTTCGCGACCGGTATATGCGCGAATGACTTCCGGGCCTTTGTCGCGCCCGACTGTTCAAGCACGTCCTGCGGCACAAACTCCGGGACCTGGAAAATACTCGCCTCTGCCCCCGTGACGGAACGAACGCCCTCGGCCACCGCCTCCGCCATGCGGTACACATGACCATACATACTGTAAAAAACGATCTGCACTCTCACCTTATCCGTCATGCCATCCTCCTTTAGAAGCAGTATAATATTGAGCGCCCATAGCGCCTTGCTCCAACGCATCTTTTGCCCGAACTATCCAAAATACAATAATACTGAATATAACACATTTACTCGCGGGCTGTGGGGGCTTTGGAAAGAACCGGGAGAAGACACGCCCCCTCCCCAATGGAAATAGTGGGTACATCCTGTCTACTGTCTACTGTCTCCTGCCTACTGTTTACCTACCATCACTCATACCTGAGCGCCTGGATCGGGTCTTGCATTGCCGCCTTGCGCGCCGGGTACACACCGAAGAACACCCCAACCGCCGCGGAGAAAAAGAAAGCCATGATGATGGACCAGGCCGAGACGCTTGTGGGCAGAACGGTCACGAATACGGGAATGAGGAGCGCCAGACCGACCCCGAGCAGGATGCCGATTATCCCGCCCGCGCCGGAGAGCGTTATCGCCTCGATCAGGAACTGTGCCATGATATCACGGTTCCGGGCCCCCATGGCCTTGCGAATGCCGATCTCCCGCGTGCGCTCTCGCACCGAAACCAGCATGATGTTCATAATGCCGATGCCGCCGACGAGCAGCGAGATCCCCGCGATGCCTCCGAGCACCGCGGTCAGGACGCCGAGAATGTCGTTCATGGTAGAAAGCATGGCGCCCTGGGTATGGATCGTGAAATCCTCCTTGTGCGCGTGGCGCCTGATGAGGATGTCCTTGATCTGGGCAACGGCCCGGTCAACATCCTCCGGCCTCGGGGTCGAGGCGATAATCTCGAACAGGCCATCGGTATCGAAGAGTTCCTGACCGCTTGTCACCGGGATGAACACGACGTCATCGATGTCAAAACCCAGGCTCTTCCCTTTCTTTTGCATTACACCCACGACGCGGTAGCGCGCGTTGGAGAGCGTTACCGCCTTGCCGAGCGCGTTATCCGCGCCGAATAATTCCTCTTTAACCTTGACGCCGAGCACAACGATCCTGGCCTTGGAATCAACGTCACCCTGCGACACATAACTTCCGGTATCCACAAAGAGATTGCGTGCCCGCTGGAATTCAGGCGTTGTCCCGATCACTATGGTATCGCGGCCCAGGTTATGGTATTTGATCTTTCCCGTGCCGAGCACGATCGGAACGGCATCGGTCAAAAGCCAGGCGCGCCGCCGGAGCGCGAGCGAGTCGTCGTAGGAAAGTTTTCGCACCGAGCCTGCTGACGGCGGGTGGAACCCGCCGCTCGTGGAGGTTTTTCCCGGAGTGATGATGAGGAGGTTTGTGCCGAGACCGGTAAGTTCTTTCGTGATGTACATCCGCGCCCCCTCGCCGATTGACACGAGCAGGATCACGGCCATAACGCCGATGATCACCCCAAGCATGGTGAGTCCCGAACGAACCTTGTTCGAAAGGATCGCCTCTCCGGCGACACGGAATGTTTCAAGGAAGTTCATTCAGGCGCCCGGTCGCTTATGATCCGCCCGTCCTTCATGTTGACGATGCGTTTGCACCGGGCAGCTACGTTTTGGTCATGGGTAACGATAATGATCGTGACCCCCTGCTGGTTTAGTCCGGTCAGGATGTTCAATATCTCCTCGCCGGAGCGGCTGTCGAGGTTTCCCGTGGGCTCGTCAGCGAGCAACAACGGCGGATTGTTCACGAGCGCCCGCGCAATGGCCACGCGCTGCTGCTGGCCGCCGGAGAGCTCCGTCGGCTTATGTTCCATGCGGTCTTCAAGTCCCACTTTTTGAAGTAAGGGCATGGCCCGTTCCTTCCGGAGCCGCGAGGGCACGCCGCTGTAGATGAGCGGAACTTCAACATTTTTCAGCGCGGAGAAGCGAGGCAGAAGGTTGAAGGTCTGGAACACAAAGCCGATCTTGACGTTCCTGACCGACGCGAGCTCATCATCGGAACGCGCGCTGATCTCGCGGTCCTCAAAGCGGTATACACCATTAGTGGGCCGGTCCAGACACCCAATAATGTTCATGAGTGTTGATTTACCCGAACCGGAGGGCCCCATGATCGCGATGAACTCCCCGCGCCGGACTTTCAGGGAAACATTGGTGAGCACAGTGATATCCACGGCGCCCATTCGGTAGGTCTTTGTTATGTCGGTGAGATCGATCATGATGTTAAATCAGTACAAAGTACAAAATAAATCAGTACAAAGTACAGAGTACTGAGTACAAAGTGCTTTTATTACTCTGTACTCCGTACTCTGTACTCCGTACCCTGTACTCCGTACTCCGTACTCTGTACTCCGTACCCTGTACTCCGTACTCTGTACTCTGTACTCTGTACTCCGTACCCTGTACTCTGTACTCTGTACTCTGTACTCCGTACTCCGTACTCCGTACTTGTACCCTGTACTCACCGTTCTATCCTCACCTTCGCCCCGTCCTTCAACCCTTCGGCTTCCGGCGTGGTGATGACGAACTCTCCGGCTTCAAGTCCCTTCCTTACCTGGGTGAAGCTCCAGTTCGTCTCGCCGATCTCGATTGGTTTGAGCCTGACAACGGCCTTTGCTCCGGGCTTGATGTCTCCACCGTTTACCGCATAAACCTGTTTCTTCCCTTCCCGCTCGATGACGGCCTGCGAAGGCACTGACAGCGCCGACGGAAGCGTCGCTACGAGAATCTCCACATCCGCCGACATGCCGGGCTTGATCTTTGTGTGCTTCTCATCAAAAGAGATCCAGACATCCGCGGTCCTGGTCTCGAGTTTGCCCCCGCTCACGATCGGCGATATCCGTTTGATCGCGCCCGTGAACTTCTCGCCGGGGAACGCATCCACCGTGATCGTTGCGGGCTGTCCCTGACGCAGCCTTCCTACATCCACCTCATCGATCGTTGAGAGGACATATATCTTGTCAGGGTTAACAATCGTTACTATCTGCTTTCCCGGCAACAGGAGTTCGCCAACCTCGGTGTATTTCTTCGCAACCACGCCGTCAAAGGGCGCGCGGATTACCGAGTAGTCCCGCTTCACCCGCGCATCGGCGACCGAGGCCTGGTACTGCGACTTCGCCACTTCAGAGCCGCGCCGGACCGCGTCAAAATCCTGCTGCGAGATCATCCCCTTGTTGAACAGGTCTTCAGAACGTTTCAGGTTCTTTCCCGCTTCTTCATAGGTGGCCGTACTCTGCGCCAGCGCGTTCTCGGCCTGGACCGATTCCTCGGTCAGGTCGAGCCGGGC
>JANONA010000437.1:0-2727 GCA_031420575.1 Nitrospirota bacterium
AATAGTAAAGACCGTCAAGTCGGAAAAGGGAAAATCGATCGTGATCTCCTTCGACAGCCCTTATCTTCTCGACCGCTTCAAGGACGCCGATGCGCGGGTCGCGGCCTATGACCGGATGGATGATATCCAGCAGGCCGCCGCAGAGCTGCTGGTGGGGGAATAGGATAAAGGTCGGGGGGCGGGGGGGCAGGGGCAGAGTTCAGAGTTCAGAGTACAGGGTACAGAGTTCAGAGTTCAAAGTTCAGGGTTCAGAGTTCAGAGTTCAGAGTTCAGAGTTCAGAGTTCAGGGTTCAGAGTTAATCACTGCGATGTAGGGCAGATTCCTGTATTTTTCTCCGCAGTCCATGCCATATCCCACCACGAACTTGTCCGGTATCACGAACCCACCGTATGCGATAGGGATGCCAATGGTCCTGCGTGATTTTTTGTCAAGCAGAGCAACTGCCTGGAGGCTGGCCGGCTCCCGTTCAGCGAACTTCCAAAAGAGGCGCTCCAGTGTTTCGCCGGTGTCCACGATCGTGTCCACCAGCAGCACGTGCCTCCCTTTGATGTCGATGTCGAGGTCTTTTTTGATGGTTATCGTTCTCGATGAGGATGTTGACGCCCCATAGCTCGCTGCCTGGACGAATTCCACCGTGACTGACAGGGTAAGGCGCCGCATCAAATCGGCGGTGAAAACTACCGCGCCCTTCAGGATGCAGACCAGGACCAGTTCTTTGCCGGCATAGTCCCTTGATATCCGGTCGGCAATTTCCAGTACCTTTTCAGCAATTGTCTGTTCGTCGAAGAGTATCGCCTGAATATTATTCATTCAAATAAATCCACCGGCTACGATGTTCCCACGCACTCCGCGGTAAAAAAAGATTTTAAACCACCTTCTCCTTGTTCTTCGGCCGTTTGCCCGCCTCGAGTACCTTCTTCCTCAACCGAATGGACAGGGGCGTTACTTCCACGAGCTCGTCTTCCTTGATGAATTCAAGCGACTGTTCAAGTGACAACTGCCGGTGGGGCACGAGCCGAAGAGCTTCGTCAGCGCCCGATGCGCGCATGTTCGTCAGTTTCTTTTCCTTGATCACGTTCACATCCATGTCGGTCTCGCGCGAGTTCTCACCCACGATCATGCCTTCGTAGACCGCCGTGCTTTCTTTGATGAAAAGCTCACCGCGCGGCTGGATATGGTACAGGGCATAGGTTGTGGTCTTGCCTGCCCGATCCGCCACGAGCGCGCCGGTGGAGCGCTTGGCGATTGCTCCCTGCCAGGGCTCATATCCGTCGAAGAGGTGGTTCAAGAGGCCGGTACCGCGCGTATCGGTCAAAAACTCCGAGCGGAAGCCGATGAGTCCGCGCGCGGGAATGCGGAACTCGAGTCTGACGCGGCCGTGGCCGTTGTTCGTCATTTTGGTCATGCGGCCCTTGCGGGTCCCGAGCTTCTGGGTGACGACGCCGATGAACTCATCAGGGCAGTCGATGACCAGATTCTCCATGGGCTCGAAGGTCTTTCCCTCGCGTATTTTGGTGATGGTTTCGGGCTGGGAGACGGAAAGCTCATAGCCTTCCCGCCGCATCATCTCGATCAGGATGGCCAGCTGCAGTTCGCCGCGTCCCAGGACCTTGAAGCTGTCGGTGGCCTCACCCGGCTCGACCTTGATCGCCACATTGTACAGCAGCTCCTTCTCGAGCCGTTCCTTCAGATGTCGGGAGGTGACGAACTTGCCTTCCTTGCCGGCAAAGGGCGAATTATTGATCGAGAAGAGCATGGAGATCGTGGGCTCGTCCACGGCAATGCGCGGCAGGGGCTTCGGATTGTCAGGGTCCGTGATCGTATCGCCTATATTCACGCCTTCAATGCCTGCCAGTGCCACGATGTCGCCGACGGTGGCACTGGTCTTATCCACGCGCTTCAGGCCCTGGAACTCGAACATGGACGTGATCTTGGTCTTGACCAGGGCGCCGGTGCTGGTTATCACGCCGATGGGCTCGGTAACCCTGGCTGTGCCGGCAAAGATCTTGCCGATGGCCAGACGCCCCACATAGTCATTGTATATAATGTTCATGACTAAGAGCTGGAGCGGCGCTGTTTCATCGCCTTCGGCCTGCGGGATGGTTTTTACGATCTGGTCAAAGAGCGGTTTGAGGTCCGTGGCCTCATCTTCCATATTCAGTTTGGCGAGGCCGTCGCGGGCGTTCGTGTAGACGATCGGAAAATCGAGCTGGGCATCGTTGGCGTCGAGGTCGATGAACAGGTCATAGACCTCATTGACGACTTCGGCGATGCGGGCGTCGGGCCGGTCGATCTTGTTGATCACTAAGATCGGCGGCAGGCCGAGCTCGAGCGCCTTCTTGAGCACGAACCGGGTCTGGGGCAGCGGGCCTTCGGATGCGTCCACGAGCAACAGCACCCCGTCCACCATCTTGAGGGTGCGCTCCACTTCACCGCCGAAATCGGCATGGCCGGGCGTGTCCACGATGTTGATCTTGATGTCGCCGTACTGCACGGAGGTGTTCTTGGCCATGATCGTGATCCCGCGCTCGCGCTCGAGGTCGTTGCTGTCCATGACGCGTTCCATGACGCGCTCATTATCGCGGAAGGTGCCGCTCTGGCGCAGGAGGGTGTCCACGAGGGTGGTCTTGCCGTGGTCAACGTGGGCGATGATGGCGATGTTGCGAAGGTCTGTTCTTTTAATCATTGTTTTTATCCTTTTTTACCACGAAGAGCAGGCTGTACAC
>JANONA010000438.1:0-6214 GCA_031420575.1 Nitrospirota bacterium
AAAAGGGCGCAAAGAGGGTTTTTCTCGAGGTCCGGGCATCGAACGCGGCAGCCCAAAAGCTCTATTCAAGCCTCGGGTTCACGGGAGCGACCGTGCGGCGGGAGTACTACGATGCTCCGGTTGAGGATGCCGTGGTGATGATTCTGGAACAGGAGGCGTTCACAGGATTGGTAAAGGGTGATGAGGCCGGCTAATATACTGTTTTTACGTAATATTTCCCTTCTTGCCTTATGCCTGAAAATGTGATAAGTTTTCCTTAATACATATACCATACCGTTACTCTTTACGATGAAAATCCAGAACAAGATATTATTAATGTTTCTGATCTGCGCGGCTCTCGCTGTTTTACTTTCATGCTCACATACAAAGGATGTAACCTATCCATTAAAGTGGCATGAAACATACGAGTATGATATTAACGGCAACAAGTCGAAACAGTTACGGTATAATGAATTTATTAGCGTAGAATACTATGTAAGATACCAATATGATGCAGGCAGCAAAGTGATTAAGGAGTCAACGTATAACGGCTCTGGCTTGCTGTTGCGGTATTATACATATGAATATGACGCAAGCGGCAAACAGATCAAGCAGTTTGCCTTTAATTTCGACAATGCTTTGCAATGGCTTATGGTAGATGAATATGATGCAAACGGTACGCTGATTAAGGTTTCAATATATGACAGCTCAAATGTTTTAAGATGGTATACGACGTATGAATATGATTTCAACGACAATATGATCAAATGGTCGAGATATGATGTTTCTAATGTTTTAATAGATTATTCTACGTATGAATATGATGCAAGCAGAAGAAGGGTTAAGTGGTCTTTGTATAATGGGCCTAACACGTTACTACGGTATATTGCTTATGAATATGATTCACTCGGCAAGGTTATCAAGGAAACAACATTTGATGCGAATGGCATTTCACAATCGGATAAAAAATTTGAATATACTGCAAGTGGCAAACCAGTAAAGGATTTGCTGTACAACGGATACGGTTTCTTAACAGGGTATAAAGTATACGATTATGAACTAAGCGAAAATTTAATTAAGCTTTCTTTTTTCTTCTGTGAAGAATGTGTTTTTTATCATTACTAATGAAGCGGTTTATCGGATATACATCAGATTATTTACAAACAGGGTTATTCAATTGACTCCACTAACACTGACCCCAACATCTTGAAACCATATCCCCGATAGAAGCATTCGGGGATGACAAACATGTTCCAGTATCTTCTCGCAGACAGTAAAACCTAAAGGAGGATGCATTATGAATGTTGAGGTAAATGAAGATGCACTTATGGCAAGGCTCAGGACGGAGAATCCGGAGTACCAGAAGTGGGAGCAGGAGCACCAGAAGCATGAAAATACGCTGATGACGTTCGAGACCCACCGGTATCTTACTCCTGAACAAGGGGTGGAGCGGAAGCGGATTCAGAAATTGAAACTGGCGGCAAAAGACAGAATGATGGACATAGTCAGGCGCACCAGCGTAGGGCGGGCCTGACAACGCGAGGGTAGGGTAAACAAACCCCGCCTTTTGAGTTTAGTCCTCGAGAGAGCACATGCGAATCCCTCTTTACCAGAGAGCGTAAAGGGGGATTTTTTTATTGACTCTTTCCCTCCATATATGTTAAAAAATACGTAACTACTCAGGTGGTTTAATGTAGGGCAAGGCTTTAGCCTTGCAGTCATGCGGGCCGCGCCAAATCGCACGTGGGAAGCAACCCTAAAGGGTTGCCCTACAAGGGCTTTTCAGAACGGATCTGAGCAGTTACAAAAATACAATCTTTCCGATAGTGGAGAATAACGTTGAGGAGCGATCGTATCAAAAAAGGCCTGGAGCGCGCGCCGCACAGGGCTCTGTTATTCGCCACCGGCATCACCCGTGACGAACTTGCCAAACCCATGATCGGTGTGGCCACGAGCTTTACCGACCTGATCCCCGGCCATATCGGTATGCGCGATCTGGAGCGGTTCATTGAGAAGGGCGTGCATGCGGGCGGCGGGTGGCCGCTCTTTTTCGGCGTGCCCGGCATCTGCGACGGCATTGCCATGGGCCATGCGGGCATGCACTATTCGCTCCCATCGCGGGAGCTGATCGCCGACAGCGTGGAGTCCATTGCCATGGCTCATGCTTTTGACGGTCTGGTGCTGCTCACGAACTGCGACAAGATCACGCCGGGCATGTTGATGGCTGCGGCGCGGCTCGATATTCCCACGATTGTGGTCACGGCAGGGCCCATGCATTCAGGCAACTACCGGGGCAACCGCGTAAATCTGATCAGCGCGTTCGAGGCTGTCGGCAAGGTCCGAAAGGGCGAGATGTCCATGTCAGACCTTGCGGAGCTTGAAGGATGCGCCTGTCCCGGAGCCGGTTCGTGCCAGGGCATGTTTACCGCGAACACCATGGCCTGCGTGACCGAGTCGCTCGGCATGAGTCTTCCCGGATGCGCCGCGGTTCTTGCCGTGTCCGGAGAAAAACGCAGGATTGCCTTTGAGAGTGGAAAACGGGTTGTAGGCCTGGTGAAAGAAGACCTCACCCCGCGCAAGATCATGACTAAGAACGCATTCGAGAACGCCATTCGGATCGATATGGCCCTCGGCGGCTCGACGAATACGACGCTTCATATCCTGGCCATTGCTCACGAGGCGGGGATCGAATTATCTATTGATGCGTTCGACCGGATCAGCAGGGAAACACCGCACATCTGCAACATGCTGCCTGGCGGGCCGCATTATATGGAAGACCTCGATGCCGCGGGCGGCATCCCCGGCGTGCTGTCGCGGTTTAAGAAGGCGCTCAAGAGCTCGCCGACCGTGAGCGGCAAGTCGATCGTTGAGCTGGCAAAGGCCGGTCGCGTAAGAAACGATGATGTGATTCGGCCGCTCGACAAGGCCTATCACCAAGAGGGCGGCATTGCGGTGCTCTCGGGCAATCTTGCTCCCGACGGGTCGGTCGTGAAGCAGACCGCGGTGAGCGACAAGATGATGAAGTTCGAGGGTACGGCCATTGTTTTCGATTCCGAAGAGACCGCCATGGCGGCCATTCTCGGCGGGAAGGTAAAGGCCGGCCATGTAGTCGTGATCCGCTACGAAGGCCCGAAGGGTGGTCCGGGCATGCGCGAGATGCTCTCGCCCACGTCGGCCATTTCCGGCATGGGCTTGGGCGATTCCGTGGTTCTCCTGACCGACGGCAGGTTCTCAGGGGGGACGCGGGGACCCTGCATCGGCCACATCTCTCCCGAGGCTGCCGAGGGCGGGCCCATTGCGGCAGTGCGGAACGGAGACCGGATCGTTCTCGATATCCCGAACCGGTCGCTTTCGCTCAAACTGTCCAAAACGGAAATAAAAAAGCGGCTTGCGAAGTGGAAGCCGCGGGAGCCGAAGATCAAATCAGGCTGGCTCGCGCGGTATGCGAAGGTGGTCACGTCGGCGAATACCGGGGCGATTGTAAAAGCGTAGAAGTTGGGAAGGTAGGAGGGTAAGAGGGTAAGAGAGAAACGAGTCAAAGTCTTTTTCTCAACTTCCTACCTTCTTACGTTCTTACCTTCCGATTTTCATAAAGGGTGCGAATATGTCAAAACAACAGATTACCGGCGCTGAAATATTCCTCGAATGTCTGAAAAAAGAGAAGGTCGACACGCTCTTCTGCTATCCGGGCGGCGTGGTGCTCAAAATTTTCGACGTTCTCTACGACCAGAAGGACGTCCGCATCATCCTTCCGCGTCATGAGCAGGGCGGGGTGCATATGGCCGACGGCTATGCCCGTTCAACGGGCAAGGTCGGTGTGGCTCTCGTCACTTCGGGCCCGGGCGCCACGAACGTGGTCACCGGTCTTGCCACGGCTTACATGGATTCCATCCCGATCGTTGTGTTCACCGGCCAAGTGCCCACGGCGCTTATCGGGAACGACGCGTTCCAGGAAGCGGACATTGTCGGCATCACGCGCCCCTGCACCAAATATAATTTTTTGGTGAAGGACGTCGCGGATATCGCCAAAACCATCAAAGAGGCGTTCTATATCGCCTCCACGGGGCGGCCGGGTCCGGTGCTCGTTGACCTGCCGAGGGACGTAGTCACGAATAAGGCTGAGTTCCATTATCCGGATAAGGTGGAGATCAGAAGCTACAATCCGACCGTCTTCGGGAATAAATGGCAGATCAAGCAGGCAGCCGAAGCCATAGCAAAAGCGAAAAAACCTGTCGCCTATATCGGCGGCGGCGTCATCCTTTCAAATGCCGCGGCGGAGATCCTTGAGTTTGCCGAGATCACGAAGATCCCGGTGACCCATACGCTGATGGGCATCGGCGGCTTTCCCGGAACGCACCCGCTCTCGCTCGGCATGCTCGGCATGCACGGCACCTATTATGCCAACATGGCGATCCACAACTCCGACCTGATTGTCGCCATCGGCGCGCGGTTCGACGACCGCGTGACCGGCAAGGTGGAGGGTTTCGCGCCCGAGGCCAAGATCATCCATATCGATGTTGATCCGACCTCGATCAGGAAAAACGTGCGTGTGGATGTCCCGATCGTGGGCGACGTGAAACACGTGATGACGGACCTCAACAAGGAGCTCCGCCAGAGTAAGGAACCCTGGGAGGCGATTCGCAAGAGCTGGCACAAACAGATCGACGCCTGGCGCGAAGAACGGCCTCTTACCTATGAATATGCCGATGATGTGATTAAACCGCAGTTCGTGGTCGAGAAACTCTACGAGGTCACCGGCGGGGACGCAATCATCGTGACCGATGTGGGCCAGCACCAGATGTGGGCCGCACAGTACTATAAATTCGACAAGCCGCGGAACTGGCTCTCGTCCGGCGGTCTCGGGACTATGGGGTACGGGTTTCCGGCAGCCATCGGCGCCAAGGTGGCCAATCCCAATCGCGACGTGTTCTGTATCTCCGGCGACGGCGGCATCCAGATGAATGTCCAGGAACTTGCCACGTCGGTGGAGAACAAGATTCCGGTGAAAGTGGTGATTCTGAACAATCGCTACCTCGGGATGGTGCGTCAGTGGCAGGAGCTGTTTTACCAGGAACGGTATTCGTTCACGGACCTCGGCAGCACGCCTGATTTCGTGAAGCTCGCCGAGGCCTATGGCGCCGTGGGTTTGCGGGCTACGAAGCCTTCGGAAGTCGTGGCGGTGCTGAAAGAGGCGTTGAAGGCGAAACAGACGGTGTTCATGGATTTCGTGACCGCCCGGTATGAAAAGGTCTTCCCCATGGTGCCGGCAGGCGCATCCATCAACGAAATGATCTTCGGGGAAGAAAAAAAGAAGGAAGAGAAGAAGCTGAGAGCGGTTAAATAAGTTCAATGCGGAGCGCGGAATTCGGAATGCGGAGTGAAAACAGCCCATGAAACATATTATATCAGTCCTTGTTGAAAATAAATTCGGCGTGCTGTCGCGGGTGTCGGGACTATTCAGCGGCAGGGGGTTCAACATCGAAACGATATCCGTTGGGCCGACGCTCGACCCCACGATCTCGCAGATGACGATCGTGACCTCGGGCGATGAGCGCATTCTCGAACAGATCATCAAACAGCTCAACAAACTCATCGACGTCATCAAGGTGACGGACCTCGCGGAAAAGGAATACGTCGAGCGCGAGATGTGCCTCATCAAGGTCAACGCTCCCGCCGAGCACCGGGCCGAGGCGCTCCGGATCGCCGACATCTTCCGCGCGCGCGTCGTTGATTCCTCGCAGAAGAGCTACACGTTCCAGGTTACGGGAGACGAAAAAAAGATCGCGGCGATCATTGAGCTTCTCAGGCCCATCGGCATCAAAGAGCTCGTGCGCACGGGAAAGGTAGCGATAACGAGGGAATGAACAATAAAGATGCATGATACAGGATGCAGGGCGCGGGATGAAAGAGTAAGACGGCTTATCATGGATCATGGATAATAAATCAAGAGGTATAAAGGATGATTATGCAAAAACCCTATTCCATACTTATCATCGCGCTGACGCTGGCGACGTTCGCCGGGTGCGCTGAGAAGGGGCCGATCCTGCTCACGGTAGGTTATCAGGCGCCCGCGGAAAAATCGGGAGCGGTATCAAAAATTTCCGTGGGGGTGAGTCCTTTCAGGGACGGTCGCGCTCATGCGGCCTCGGCCATAGGCAAGAGGACGATACCGAGCGGGCTTGAAAACGAGCTCGTGGTCCAGGGCACGGTGGCGGAGCTCGCAACGGCAATCCTG
>JANONA010000439.1:0-2781 GCA_031420575.1 Nitrospirota bacterium
GAGTGCTTTCTGAGCGATGCCGAGCTTCGGGAAGTGACCCGGTCGCTGCGGCATCTTATCGACGATGTCGAGGACAGGGTGCATGTCTTCGGCATGGACGGCAGGAGCAAGACCCACACGCTCGGCGTTGCCGTACAGCCGAAGGACCCGGCGTTTTTTTATTTTGGGTGATCGAGTTGTCGGAGGAAGTCATGGGAACGCTCTATGTTGACCGTAAAGAAATCCGCATCAAACTCGACGGGAACGCCCTGGCGTTTTACGAGAACGGCGAGAGGGTGGGCACGGCGCCGATCGTGCCGCTTAAGCGGGTAGTTGTTGTCGGCTTGGCGCTGATTGAGACGCCGGTGCTCCACCGGCTGGCCCGCGAAGGAGTAGGTGTCCTCTTTCTATCGGGCAAGCGGCTTCGGTTTTCCGGCAGGCTTTACGGTGAAAGTCACTCGAATGCCCGTCTCAGGGTGAGGCAGTATCAGAAGACGCTGGATCGGCAATTTGCGCTTTTGACCGCGAAGAACCTTGTGACAAGAAAGGTCTCAGCCCAAAGAGAGCTTTTGGCAGATGCCATGGAGAAGCGGCCTGAGCTCAGGCTGGAACTTTTCACTGCGCACACATCCATCAACGAGATGTTGCCGTCTATTGAGGATACGTGCGAGGTGGATGTTCTTCGGGGGCTTGAGGGCAGCGCGGCGGCTCAATATTTTGGGGCCTTTGTTCATCTGTTTCCGCCCTCGCTGGGGTTTTCGAAGCGTGTCAAGCGGCCTCCTGGCGATCCCGTGAACGCTCTTTTATCCCTTGGCTACACCATGCTGCATTTCGAGATTGCGCGGGAGATCGAGCTGATCGGTCTCGACCCGGTTTTGGGATTTCTCCATCAGTTCGATTACGGCCGTGAGTCCCTGGCCTGCGATCTCGTGGAGCCGTACCGTCCGGCTGTGGACCGCTGGACATGGGAACTGTTCCGCGACCGGACGTTTACGGACAGGGATTTCACCGAGGGTGATGAGCGGCCGGGGTGTTACCTCAAGAAGGAAGCGCGCAGACGATACTATGAACTGTATGAGGCGTGGGCCGGTCAACAGCGGTCTCTGTGGACGGAAGAGGCGAGACGCATTGCAAGGAGCATAAACGATGGAGAGGACCCTGTACCTGAGGGAGAGCAGAGGATTGACGGTGAAGAGGGACGGGCCGTCGCTCTGGATTCATGAGCCCGGCAAGGCCGGCCGCAGGGTACCGGCGAGGCTGGTGAGCCGCGTCGTGGTGATCGGGAACGTCCGGTTGGATACCGACGCATTGACGCTGTTTACCGCCTGCGGCGTGCCCATTACGTTTATGGACCACGGCGGCAGAGTATTGGGCGCGGCACTCGCGTATGATATTCGTCCGGAGGATTTTAGAGACCGTCAGCATGCGTTGGCTGAGGATCAGGAAGCGGCAACCCAGATTGAATTATGGATGGAGGGTGCCAGACGGAAGGGTCGCCTCGATATGGTCAGACGGTTCGCGCCGAGCTTCGCGCGGGAATTCGAGAGTCTTGGTTTTCGGGAGCTGGACTACATCAATAGCATTAGCGTGTTGTGTGCGGAAGAGGACGCTTGCATCTGCGCGGTTGTGGGAGCTGTTTCCGGTCTGCTGCATGAACTGGCGCTCGAAAACATCCTCGGCCTGTCGCTTGACCCGCATGCGGGCATCGTTTACCGTCGTGAAAACTTCGGATTATCCAAGGACATCGTGTATATGCTCGCGGGCGAGGTGGACTGGCAGGTGATAAGTTTTTTTCAGGCCCGTCAGCACGGAGAGTTGATTCAACGCTGCGGATCAACCGCGACACTGACCGGAAAAGGTACTCAAGCGGTCATCCAACAATTTGAAGACCGACGACCGGCTCTTGAAAATAAAATTGGAAGCCTGCTCGACGGCTACTTCCAATTTCTGAGAGGCATCGAACCGGCAACAGTATTTTGAATCTTGAATTCCGTGAGGCGGCAACGGGGAATTTTGAATATTCAATCTTGCATTTTAAATGGGTAGTTATATGCGAAGCAATTACTTAATATGCTACGATATTTGTGACCCCAAACGCCTGGGCAAGGTACTTCGGCTCATGAAGGACCATGGGCTGCACGTTGAATATTCCGTCTTCCATTGTTCCCTCACCTGGCCGGAGCTTCAGACAATGAAACGCGACCTGCTGCGACTTATTGACGATGAAAAGGACGATGTGCGGATTTATCCGCTGCCGGAAAAGGTGAAGGTAATGAAAATCGGCATAGGCGCGAGGATACCTGATGGCGTGGACCTGTTTGTTGGATCAAGTTCCTCGATCCAGGGCCGTGAGTCTGCACAGGGGTGGCTGTATGTCGGTGAAAGTAAAAATGATAATAAAGGGAGGTGATTCAAAACAGACCTGATGAAGAAGGGATTGAGACATTTTGGATAGTAGTCTTCTAAGTCCTCTAAGATTCAAAACAGACCTGATGAAGAAGGGATTGAGACACCGGCGTATTTGCATACTTGGCCGATCACTTGCGATTCAAAACAGACCTGATGAAGAAGGGATTGAGACGTATCGGGCCCCAGTGTTGTGAGCAAGGCAGATTCAAAACAGACCTGATGAAGAAGGGATTGAGACAAACCGACAGGTACATTTGCTCAATGTTGTGATTCAAAACAGACCTGATGAAGAAGGGATTGAGACGGTAAGGTCGAGCGAGCGTTGTTTGTTCATTGATTCAAAACAGACCTGATGAAGAAGGGATTGAGACACTTTTTAGTGGCCATTTTGAT
>JANONA010000440.1:0-2525 GCA_031420575.1 Nitrospirota bacterium
CAAGCCCGCGGTTGAGCATCCAGCGGTACGTCCCGTCCTTGTGCATGATGCGGAACTCGCCTTCAAAATGCTGGCTCCCCCCGCTGAGATGGGCGGCGATCCTGGCCTCCACTTCAGCGCGGTCGTCGGCATGGATGCGGCTGATCCATTCTTCTGGATGGCTGCTTATATCCTTTTCGCTGTAGCCGAGCATGGACTTCCACCGGGAGGAGAAATAGATCTTATTGCTCCGCAGGTCCCAGTCCCACAGCCCGTCATTCGCGCCCCGCGCAGCCAGGGCATACCGCTCCTCACTCTCGCGGAGCGCCTCCTCGGACCGTTTCCGTTCGGTGATGTCCTGGGTATATTCGATCACGTGCGATATGTTCCCTTCACTGTCCACGATCGGATAGGTATAGATCGCCTGCCAGAGCTTTGCTCCGTCGAGCGTGGTTATCGCTTTTTCCTTGGCGCAGGGGTCGCCGGACGCGAAGGTCTTCTCCACGACGCATTCCTCGCAGATGTTCTGACGGTTCTGAAGCGCCGCATAACAGGTCTTCCCGAGCAGGTCGCCGAGCGGCGCCTGTTTTATCCGAGCGTACGCCTCGTTCGCCCGCGCGATGCGGTATTCGCGGTCTATGATGCAGAAGGGGTCATGGATGCTGTCGAAAATGGTATTGAGGAAGGACTCCGACTTCACGAGCGCTGTTTCACTCCGCATATGCTCGGCGATCTCTTCCTCAAGCTTTGCGTAGCCGTTCTTGAGCGATTGGCTCATGATGTTGAAATTTCTGGCAAGCTCGCCGAACTCGGTTTTGTCCTTGTACTCGGTCGTGTGCCCGAGATCTCCTGACGAGATCATTCGCGTGGCATTGACCAGCGCATTGATGGGCCTGGTAATGGCCTTCGTCAGGCGCACGGCGACGATAACGCCGAGGACGAGGGACAGGATCATGGTCGCTGCAAGGATCATCCACACCCGCTTGATCTTCCGCATGGCATCCTGCGTCATTGCCTCAAGCTTGCTGCTCGCCTGCATGGACATGTCCCCGGTTTTACCAAGAATCTCGTTCCCGATGGCCACGGCATCGAGCTTCATCTTCTGTATCAGCCGGACATTCGCCGATGCGGTGATGTAGTAGCTTAAGGAATTCTGGTAATCGCCGATGAGCGACTTGATGTCTTCTATCCGCACGACGAGCTCCGGCGTATGGTGACATGAGGCGCATTTCCCAACCGCTTCCTCCATGCGGACAACGTTGTCCACGATGAGATCGAGCTTCTGGCCGAGCGCGGTGTGGACGGTGAGGAGGTCTGACTGCGCCGTCTGAATGGATATGATCAGGTGCCGCCTGAAGCCTTCGATCTGGTGGAGTTTTATGAGCCGGGTCAGGGTTGCGTTCGTATTTCTGATGTACAGGATGGCGAACCCGGCGCCCAGGGCGGAGAACAGGAACACGGCGAGCAGAGAGAGGATTATTTTCCGCTTCATAAATCAGTCACCTTGGCGAGCACTCTCCGCAACAGGGTGCGGGACATCCCTTTCCCGGCAACGATGTCCCTATTTGTTCTGGTAATCATAGGTCTTCATATCGATCCCGGCCTTCTTTGCCATCTCGAATACAGGCTGATAATCCTTGACCGAGGTCTCGATGAATTTGAGAGCGCCGAACCGCTTCAGGACGAGCTCTCCATCGGGATCCGTGTGCAAGCCCAGTAAAGCCGCCTTCAGCTTCTTTTTGAGCGTATCATCGAGCCCGCTCCGGACAGAGAGCCCGTTCGACGGCACACGGGGAGATTCCGCCAGGATGATCAGGTCGCGGTCCACCCGGGGATCGTCTTTTCTCACCCGGTCATATATGCTGTGTTTTGCCGCGCCGATATCCGCTTTCCGGTCCAGGACGGCATGAATCGTCGCGTCGTGGCTGCCGGCAAAAAACGATTCGCTGAAGAAGCGCTTCGCATCCGTGACGCCGTTATCTCGCAGCCAGGCGAGCGGGAAGATGTACCCGGCGGTTGTGGCCTTCTCAACAAAAGCCATGCGTTTGCCCTTCATGTCGTTGACGCTCTTGATACCGCTGTCTTTCCGCGCGAAAAGAAAGCCGTGGTAGGTGGACGTGTTGTCAAGATTCACCGGACGCGCAAGGGGAACAACGCCGAGCTTTCGGATGGCCAGAGCGCCGGTAAAGGAACCGAAGAAGGCGCCGTCCATCTTTTCCGCGGTGAACCGCTCGATAATATTGCCGTACCTGCTCAGAATCGTGATCTCCACCGTCACGCCGGTCTTTTTTGATAGATACTCGCCGAGCAGCTTGAACCGCTGTTTCTGCTTGAAGACGTTCATCTCCGGCAGAATGCCGATCAGAATCTTTTGCTGAGCCGTTTGCGCGAACGAAAGGAACGGAAGACAGAGCGAGAGCATGAGAATACCGAGAAGCATTATACGCGAAACGTGTTTCATGATGCACCCCCGTGAGCTGCGTGAACATGCGGAATGTTTTTAAAAGTACCTTGTTTGAACGAAAAAGTCAATCATTTTCATGCCT
>JANONA010000441.1:0-7005 GCA_031420575.1 Nitrospirota bacterium
AAAGCCTGCCTTGACGCGATATCCAATGCGAGCCTGGGGGGTTCCTGCTGCGAACTCCACGAAGACGGTCGCTCGCGGACTGATGGACATTATCCCCATTTTTTACTTGACGACCAGGGCGCTGCGCAGAAGTCCAGGCAAAACGTACAGTGCCATTTCCCGCGCGTAGCGGTACTGAGCGCGGCGATGTTTTTTATCGCCGAAACACGTCCGGTCTTCCTTGCAAACGAATCAGTAAAAAATGACGCTTCTCCCGACGGTTTTTCTCGTCGTTTCTCCGGCCTTGCGCCGCCTGCCGCTTAACCCTTCATCGTAAGCACGACAACGCCTGAGCTGAGCGAGTTTTACGCCCGTTTTGCGCCAATGGTTCGCCGAAAAATCCTCTTTCTTCGCTTCCATCCGCGGGAAATACGGTTTCGCGCCCATTGACCCGCAGGCGGCTCTTTTCAGGCGTTGCCGGACATTCCCGCAATTCCACATCGCCGCACGTTACCGAGGAATTAAAATGGATATGCGTGTATTCACTTCGGCGCTTTTCCTTCTGCTATGCGCGGTCCCGGTTTTTGCCGGCGGCCTCATCAGCAGGGAAGAGGCCGAAAGGCTGTTTTTCGAAAACAACGTTGAACTGAAGCTGAAGCAAGCCGAGCTGCGGCGGGCTGACGCGGACGTTACCGGCGCTCGCGCGGTCCCGAACCCCGTTGCCGGATATGAGGTAGAATCCTTTCCGAGCGGCGGCAGGGAAAAAGAGGAAACCTTCTCGCTCAGTCAGGAGCTCGATCTCTTCGGCAAGCGGGGAAAGAGGATAGAAACCGCGAGCCGGAGGAGGGATGCCGTTGTTCTCCAGGCTGACTATGAAACCTCGATCCTGCTCGCTCGGATGCGCCGGACATACCAGCGGGTTTTGCTTCTGCGGGAGAACGGCGGAGCGCTGGAGGCCGTTGCCGGGCAAATCGCGGATGTGGAAGCGAAGATCAAGGCTCGCTTCCGCGAAGGGGATGTTTCCGAGGCTGAGGTCATGAAGCTCGTTGCCGAGCGAAACAAGGTTCTGCGGGACCTTGGCGGAGTGAAGGCCGACCTCGGAGCCGAAAAGGGGAAGCTCGGGGTACTGCTCGGCATTGCCGGCGATTTTGACGTCGCGGCGCTCATGCGCGACGAGGTCCCTGAAATCACCAGGCAGGAGACCATCGGCCGGGCGCTTGAGGCGCGGAAGGACATCAAGGCCCAGGAGACGCGGCTTGACGCGGCCCGTGCCGGCGTCTCCCTGTCGAGGCGCGAGGCCTTTCCCGCCATCGAGCTCGAGGGCAAATATAAGAAGACCTCAATCGGTTTCGATGGTTATATTTTCGGCGTCAAGGTTCCTCTCCCGCTCTTTGACCGGCGCCAGGGGGGGGCCGGCAAGGCCCGGGCCGAGATGCATTGGGAAGCCTTTACCCTGGAACGGATGAAACAGGAGGCGCTGGCCGAAGTGAACAGCCTGACCCTGCGCTTCACCTATCTTCGGTCCGCTCTTTCCGGGATGGGGGAAGACCTTGCCGCTGCCCGGGACCTCACGGTCGCGGCTCGTCTCCGCTATGAAGAAGGCGAGGTTACGCTCCTGGAGCTGCTTGAGGCGGTCAGGTCCGAAAAGAACCTCGTCATGGAGTTCAACGATAAAGTATTCGAATGCTGGTCAACGCTTTTTGAACTGGAGCGCGCCGTTGGCATGGAGTTGATCCAATCTGGAGGAAAATCATGAATCGCATTGCGTTGCCGTTTCTGCTTCTTATCATCGTCGTTTCCGGATGCGTACACGATCATACCGAGACCGGGCAGCCGGAAAAGAATATTGTCAAAAAGACCGTCTGGACTCAAAAGACGGAACTGTTCATGGAAATGGAAGAGCCGGCTCCGGGAGTTGCGTCGAAGGTCCTGATCCATCTGACCGAGCTCCGGAGTTTCAAGCCGATCATCGAAGGGGCGCTCCTGCTCACGTTCAAGCCGCAAGCGGGCGAGCCGGTGACAATCAGGATTGATGCGCCTGTCAGGCCGGGCATCTATACCGCGGAGGTGACGCTCCCTGGGCCGGGAGAATACACGCTGACCGCGGACCTCAAGGGAAAGACCGTTCAGGACCGCATTGTCGTCGGGGAACTGGATATCCTGACTGGCCATGACGGCCATGGGGAAGAACATCAGGAACCCAGGGGAGGCCCTGAGATTTCCTTTCTCAAGGAACAGCAGTGGACCGTGGACTTCATGGTGGCGAGGCCGGCGCGGAGAACTATTTCGTCAACGTTCGCAGCGCCCGGCGAGCTGATCCCTGCTGCCCATGCCGAGGTGTCCGTCTCCGTTCCCCTCTCCGGCGTCGTATCAACGGACAGGCGGCTCCCCTATGCGGGCAGGAAAGTCGCCAAGGGAGAGGTGCTTGCCCTGGTGGAGCAGCCGGTCAACCAGCAGGGCGGTCTGGGCCAGTTGAATGCGTCCCACGTGGAGGCAAAGAGCAGGCTTATCCTCGCGCAGAGGGAATATGAGCGCGCCCTGCGGCTGTTCGAGGCAAAGGCCGTTCCAAAGCGGCGGCTTGAGGAGGCGGAGCTGGCGCGCGAAAACGCGCAGACGGCTGTAGCGCCATTCGAGCTCGCCGTCAGAGCCCTGGAGGGCAGTATGGCCGGGAATAAGTTCGCTGTTCTTGCGCCGATCAGCGGCACCGTGGTGGAACTTATGACGTCGAACGGGAAGGCGGTCGAGGCGGGACAGCCGCTTCTCCGGATCATCAACACATCCACGCTCTGGCTCCGGGCAAATATTCCCGCAACAGAGATAGGCAGGCTCAAAAACTTCCCGACGGCAACGTTCACCATACCGGGAATCGAGGGAGCGCTGAGGCCCCGGAGGCTCGTGGCAATTAACGACGTGGTTGATCCAAGAACCAGAACCGTGCCGGTGATCTTCGAGGTGGGCAATGCGGGAGGAAGGCTCAAGGTCGGCATGTTTGCCGATGTCTCGATAAAGACAGGAAGCGCAAGGAACGCCCTCACCGTCCCCGAGGACGCACTGTTCGAGGATGAAGGAAGATATTTTATCTTTATCCAGAACGGCGGTGAATCATTTGAACGCAGGGAGGTGAGCGTGGGCATCAGGGAAAGCGGCCATGCCCAGATCACGGGCGAAATCGGCGAGGTTGAGCGGGTGGTCATAAAAGGCGGCTATTACGTGAAGCTCGCGTCGCTTTCATCACGCATGCCCGATGCTCATGCCGGCCATGGCCACTAAATAAGGAGAATAACCATGCTCGATAAATTAATAAAGATCAGCCTTGAAAACAGACTGATCATCATAGCAGTTTCGCTTCTCCTTCTTGTTGCCGGCGTGTATGTCGGCATGAAGATGAAGGTAGATGTCTTCCCTGACCTCACCGCGCCCACGGTCACGATCATGACCGACGCCCACGGCCTGGCGCCCGAGGAGGTCGAAACTCTCGTAACCTATCCGATCGAAAGCGCCATCAACGGCGCCACCGGCGTCAGGCGTGTCCGGTCAAGCTCCACCTTCGGCATGTCTACGATATATATAGAATTCGACTGGGGCACGGACATCTATCGCGCCCGCCAGGTGGTGAATGAAAAGCTCCAACTGGTTTCAGCAAGTCTGCCAAAGGACATGGTCCCGGTGCTCGCGCCCATCTCTTCCATCATGGGCGAGATCATGTACGTGGGACTCAGGAGCGAAAAGTATTCCCTTATGGCGGTGAAGGAGACCGCTGATTTTGTCGTGAGAAAGCGCCTCCTTTCCGTGCCGGGGGTCTCGCAGGTCGTCAGCATCGGCGGCGACCTGAAACAGTATCAGGTAAATATAGACCCCCATAAGCTGAGCTCCTACGGTGTTTCGCTCAATGAGGTGGTGGAGGCGGTGAAAGGGTCCAACGAGAACTTCTCCGCCGGCGTCATGAAGACCGGAGGCCAGGATTATCTTCTCAGGGGCATAGGAAAGTTAAGGGCTGTTTCGGATATCGAGAACACGGCAGTGGCCTCAAGAGACGGGATCCCCGTGCTGGTAAGGGACGTGGCCCTTGTCAGGGAAGGCCCTGCCTTTCGTATCGGAGACGCCTCTGTGGATGCAAAGCCCGCCGTGACGCTGGCAGTGCAGAAGCATCCGGACGCCAACACAGTAGAGCTTACCAAACGGCTCGAAAAAACGCTTGAGGAGATTAAAAAAACTCTCCCCGAAGGCATGATAATAGACACCGACATCTTCAGACAGGCGGACTTTATTCAGCGGGCGATAGACAATGTTCAGAGGGTAGTAATGGAAGGTGGTGTTCTTGTCATAGCGCTCATCCTTCTCTTTCTCGGCAACCTGAGGGCTACGATCATCTCGGTCACCGCAATGCCCCTTTCCCTTGTCTTTGCCATATTCGTCCTGAAATACTTTGATATCACGATCAACACCATGACCCTCGGCGGCATAGCTATAGCGATCGGCGTTATTGTGGACGACGCCATAATCGACGTTGAGAACGTGGTCCGGAGGCTGAAAGAAAACCATCACAAGCCTGAACCAATGAGGCAGGCCGCGCTGAAGGTGATCTTTGACGCTTCAAAGGAGGTCCGCGGCCCTATTGTTAACGCGACCCTGATCATCATCATTGTTTTTGCGCCCCTGTTCTTCCTGAGCGGGATCGAGGGAAAGCTGTTGAGGCCACTCGGCATCTCCTACATGGTCTCTATCGGAGCTTCCCTTATCGTGGCTTTGACGGTGACGCCCGCGATGTGCGCATACCTGCTCCGCAAAGGGAAGTTTCTCGAAGAAAGCGGCGACAGCAGGCTCGTAGCATGGCTGAAAAAAATGTACAAGCCTGCCCTGGAGTTTTCCATAAAGAGGCCCGGAGTTGTTATAACAGCCTCGGCGATTGTCTTTGCCGTCTCTCTTGTTCCCTTGCTCTTTATCGGGAGGTCGTTTCTGCCTTCTTTTAATGAAGGCTCTTTGACGGTCATGGTGGCGACTGCTCCCGGCACTTCTTTGGAAAAGTCTTCTGAAATAGGCCGGATGGTGGAACATATTCTTCTTAAACATACCAATGTGGTAAAAACCTCCCGAAAGACCGGCAGGGGTGAGCTTGACGAACACGGCAAGCCCGCCAGCGCGTCGGAAATCGAGGCAAAGCTCGACATGAAAGGACGAAAACTCCAGGAAGTTCTCACGGAACTCAGGAAAGACATGACTGCTGTTCCGGGGACGATTATCACTTTTGGCCAGCCGATAAGCCACCGGATAGACCACATGCTCTCCGGCACAACAGCGAACATCGCGGTAAAGATATTCGGGCCTGAACTCTTCAGGCTGAGGGCGCTTGCGGAGGATGTAAGGGCGGAGATGAGTGGGGTGCGGGGAATCGCCGATCTTTCGGTGGAGCAGCAGGTTGATATTGCACAGATGAGGATCATTCCCAAAAGGTCTGAAATCGCAAAATACGGCATGTCGATCGTCCAGGTTGCCGAGGCGGCGGAGGTTGCCATGTCAGGCACAGTAGTGACCCGCACTCTTGAGGGGGACAGGGGGTTCGACGTGATCGTCAAATTCGATGACAGCGTCAGGAAAGACATAGAAAGCGTCCGCTCAATGCTCATTGATACGCCAACAGGGGTCAAGGTGCCTCTTGCAGCCCTTGCCGACATCGTATCCGCCAAGGGACCGAACAGCATCAGCAGGGAGAATGTCCAGAGGAAGATCGTTGTTCAGGCAAACGTCGCGGGCAGGGATCTGAGGAGCGTTTATGAGGACGCCAAAAACAGGATTGAGAAGAGCCTGAAACTTCCGTCCGGCTATTACATCGAATACGGCGGACAGTTCCAGAGCGAGGCTGAAGCCTCGAGGATGATCAGCCTTCTGAGCGTCTTTTCCCTGCTCGCAATATTTCTGATCCTTTATATTGAGTTCGGTTCCTTCAAGACAGCCGGTCTTGTGATGGTGAATCTGCCGCTGGCGTTGATCGGCGGCATCGTCGTCATCCTTCTCACCGACAGGGTGATCAGCATCGCCTCGATCGTCGGCTTCATTACCCTGTTCGGGATCGCGACAAGGAACGGCATCCTTCTGGTGTCCCACTACCAACATCTCATGAAAGAAGAAGGCAAGGCGCTCAGGATAGCGGTGTATCAGGGCTCTATGGAGCGGCTCAGGCCGGTGATTATGACGGCCCTTGCCGCGGGGCTTGCTCTGGTCCCGTTTGCATTCGCGGCGGACAAGCCGGGGAACGAAATCCTGTCTCCGCTTGCAGTCGTGATCCTCGGAGGGCTGCTGAGCTCTACAGCCCTGAATATGGTCGTATTGCCGTCACTTTATGTAAAATTCGAAAAGGAGAAAGAGCTATGATACGACATGTGCACAAGTGCACAATTTTCATGTAAATTACACGAAAAATACACCATCCGTGACATATTAATTTGCGTCGCATGGAACAATCCATGCCCTTTATGGTAAAGGTCTTTTCTCTATCTGGACGCATAAACAACCCCTTTTTTCTCCTTGTATCTTTATCAAGAGCCATTCTGCCTCAACGCAAGAAGTCACTGAAGCCACTTCTCAATGAAACTTATAGCTTCAGGACTGTCCCATGTATTTCGACCGATTATCTTTTCTCTTAGGATGCCCTCTCTGTCAATGATAAAGGTTTCGGGCACTCCTCTGACCCCATAGGAACGTGAGATTTTATTGTCTGCATCAAAAAGCACCGGCATGGTATAGCCATTTCCCCTCATATACGCCATAGCCTTTTCTGGCGCGTCTCTGTAAACTATGGTGAGCATCTGGAAGGACTTGCCCCGCATCTTCTCGTAAAGCCTCTGCATGGCAGGTTTTTCCTTTTTGCATTCATCACACCATGAGGCCCAGAAGTTTATAAATACAACCTTCCCCTTCAGCTCTGAGAAACGCCATATCCCGGATGAACCCTTGCCGCTGGCATCTAATTCCGGCAACTCAAAGTCAGGCGCTTTAAGACCGACGGCAACAACAGCCCTCTGTATCTTC
>JANONA010000442.1:0-2392 GCA_031420575.1 Nitrospirota bacterium
TTAAGGTTGGAGAGCGATAAAGATTGAACGGTTAAGATATTGAGGCTTTGCAACTGGGACCAGACGAACATGTGCTGCCGTTCGTGGATTCATCAACCAACTCAAAAAATATCAGGAGAGCAAAGTAGCCAACCGTGAACCGTGAACCTGACAACCTGAGTAGTTACGAAGAAGGTAAATGACCATGTATGAACAATTACTGAATCTCTTTAATAATATCCTCCATCATGCGATGGGCGTATTCTTCAACAACCTTCTCCCGCAGGCCGGGGTCGGGGGCTCGGTCGAGTCCATGGAATATGTGTCCCCGCGGACAATCTATCTGGCTCTCGCGGTTCTTGCCGCGCTCGGCGTCATATTCGGCATCGCTCTGGCGATTGTTGCCGCGCGATTCGTCGTGAAAACCGACCCCAAGGTGGAGCAGGTGCGCGAGATCCTTCCGGGCGCAAACTGCGGGGCCTGCGGTTTCGCCGGCTGCATGGGCTATGCCGAGGCGGTAGTCGGCAATCCTGACGTAGCGGTGAATCTTTGTGCTCCCGGAAAATCGGCTGTTGCCGAAAAGATCGGCGAGATCACGGGCAAAAAGGCGGAGAAGATGGACCCCAGGATCGCCCGGGTCTTCTGTCAGGGCGGCGCCTCCCTGAGCCGACGCAAGTTCATCTACACCGGAGTGCGGGACTGTACCGCGGCGGTTTTGGCTGCAGGCGGTGACAAGTCCTGCGAATATGGTTGCCTGGGCTACGCTACCTGTATGCGCGCCTGCCCGTTCGACGCTATCACCATGAGCTCGGACAACCTGCCGCTCATCAATCCGGAAAAGTGCACGGCCTGCGGAAAGTGCGTGGCCGCCTGTCCCAAGCAGGTGATCGAGCTTGCGCCGGCGTCCAAGGCGGTGGTGATCAGCTGCCATAGCAAGGATAAAGGCGCGGACACCAAGAAAAAGTGCCAGGTTGGATGCATTGCCTGCGGCATCTGCGTCCGGACCTGTCCGGTCGACGCTATCAAGATCGACAACAATGTTGCGCGGATCGACCACGGCAAATGTATTGTCTGCGGTCTCTGTATCAAGAAGTGCCCCACGAACGCGATCCACGATTACATCCCCGCGCGGCCCAAGGCGTATATCGATCCGGCAAAATGCGCCGGCATCGACGTGTGCGCCAAGGTCTGCCCCGTGAATGCGATCTCAGGGGACATCCGCTCGGCGCATGTGGTCAATCAGGATACGTGCATTGGCTGCGGGATGTGCGAGTCCCGCTGCCCCAGGAAAGCCATTACGATGGCGGAGACCGTGTCCGCGGTTGCCGATAAAAAGCCCGTGAAAGCGCGGGAGCCTGCCAGGGTTTAACCATCACGCCAACCCATGCCGGAAGGGGATGCCGAAAACGCATCCCCTTTTTACGCGCGGAAACTTCGAGCGGAGGCGCTTTCCTTTTTTTCCGCTTGACAAAATTCTTCGCTTAGGTTAAAACCAGACTCATTCTTCATTCCGCGCAATTTTTGACACGTTCATATTTTGGAGGCGTACATGAATCCTGATGATATCAAATACCATAGAGAACATGCCTGGGTGCGAGCGGAAGGGAAACGCGCTACTATCGGCATTACCGATTTTGCTCAGCGGCAGATGGGAGATATTGTCTATGTCGATCTGCCCGAGGCCGACACGGAGATCGATGCGGACTCCGAGCTGTCCGAGATCGAGTCCACGAAGGCCACCTCTCCCGTGGTCAGCCCGGTATCGGGCACGGTGGTTGAGGTGAACGAGGACCTCGCCGACTCTCCGGAGATCATCAATGAAGATTCCTACGGCAACGGCTGGCTCGTGGTGCTTGAAATGAGCGATACCGCGGAGCTGAACGGCCTGATGAGCAAGTCGGAGTACGAGAAGTTCCTGAAGGAAGAAGAAGGGAAGTAGCAAACAGGAACAGCCGCGTTATCTGAATAAACATTGATTGAAAGGGAGAGTATTTACTCTCCCTTTTTTTCGCTCTCGTCTTAAGATCAAGTCATATTGCATTCAAGGAGCATAGCGCGGCCTCCTGCCGCAACCAAAGTTGTTATGTAGGGCAAGGCTTTAGCCTTGCAAATCAGCAACCCTGAAGGGTTGCCCTACAAATGCACGTTCAAACATTCGCGCGGACATGTCAAGTGTTGCGGAGAAATAACATATCATGACGATAAAACTGACGATCATAGGCGCAGGGCCGGGAGGTTACGTGGCCGCGATCCGCGCCGCGCAGGAGGGTGCGCGCGTCACGGTCGTTGAGAACGCGGAGGTGGGCGGAACCTGCCTGAACCGGGGTTGTATCCCGGTCAAGACTCTTATAGCCTCCGCCGAGGCCCTTGAGCGCACACGCAGCGCTGGTGATTTCGGTATCGAGGTGTCAGG
>JANONA010000443.1:0-2135 GCA_031420575.1 Nitrospirota bacterium
AAAATAAAAAAGCGGGCACTGAATGATCAGTACCCGCTTAATAGGTTTAAGCGTACGCTTAGAGTTTTACAACATTGGCTGCCTTGGGGCCTTTGGGCGAGTCGACAACGTCGAACTGCACTTCCTGGCCTTCGGCCAACGACTTAAAGCCGCTGTCCTGAATGTCGCCGAAATGAACGAATACATCGCCGCCCTTTTCGCGGGTAATGAATCCAAAACCTTTGGAATCATTGAACCACTTCACAGTACCTTTTTCCATGATGAGCTACCTCCTTCTGGTGAATTGAAGCTGACGGAAAAGGCCAAAAAAAAACCACAAAGCCTAACGTACTTTGCGGTTACCCTACAAATACATCCGGAACTTCTGAACAATATAATCCCACGTTTGCGCCAGGAAGTCAAGGGTTATTTTTACCACCTTGAAATTCTTTCTTTTTGCGACCTTCTGTGTTATTCTGGCGCAGGTTGCGAGTGGTGTTCACAAGAGATCGGCTGTCGGATCCATCAATGATGCATACCGACGCAAGAAAGAGGACAAACGCCTGTGGTTAATACGACAACGAGCTACTCCGACGATGACGCAATGCGCGAAGCGCTCAGGAAAGTCAATTCGGACCGAACGCTTCACGAGATCTACGGTTTATTTTACGGGTGCATGGCTGCTCCGAAGGTCGCCGATCCGGCGCAGTATGCGGCGATGATCTTCGATGCCGCCGGCGCAGCCGATGTTTCCGAGGAAGTGAGCGCAGAGGTCCATGCCAACCTGATGTCGCTGTGGAGCTTCATTGCCCGATGGAATCCCGAAGAAGAGCCCTTTTATTTTCCCGAGACGGAATATCCGGCCTTTGCCCAGGGCTTGCGGCAGCGGGCGCTCGACAATATATCCATGATAAACTATTTCATAACAGGGCTTAAACTGGGCGGAACGGAAGAAACCGATTTTCGCGAGGATGCTATCGATGCGATGCATGCTCTTGCCGAGGCATCGACCCTGCTGCAGAAAGAGGCTGAAGCGAAGAAGACCGCGGACTCGAAGGCGAGCGCGGAGCTTTTTGACGATCTGGAAGAGTTCATGGCTGACAGTTTTGCCAGGGTGACTATTGGACTGAAAGACGCTAAGGTGCAATAACGCAGTTCTTCAGGCAAGGACCAGGTTCGATCCCGTTGAAAAAAGAACGTCACAAATCCCGTACCGGCATAAAACCACCCGATCCTTCCAACGCCGCCTTGGCCAGAGAAGGCATGATCATCGCTCACCGCGGCGTAGCCGTAGCCGTGGTCTGGGATGACGGTGAGCGCGGCGTGGTCCGGGTCAAACGGCGCTCCGGCCATGTGGTCGGCGACCGCGTGAAGGTTGTGGGCGAAGTCCTGGAACAATTGCCCCGAAGAACGGAACTGCGCCGCCGGGACGCGCGGGGAGGCATCCACCTGGTCGGGGCGAATCTGGACGTCCTCGGCGTGGTTGTTGCCCCCATGCCATTGCCCCCCGGGTTCATCGACCGGGCGATCGTTGCCGCGCGGGCCGCGGATATGGAACCCTTTATCGTTGTCAACAAGTGCGACCTGGCCGCCTCAGCGGAATTAGTAAGCTCGCTGCGCAACACCTACACCGGGGCTGTTCCTGTTTTCCCCCTGAGCGCCTCCACGGGAAGCGGCCTTGACCCGTTGCGGGAATTTTTAAAAGGCCATCGGGGCGCTTTTGTCGGCACGACCGGTGTAGGCAAAAGCTCCCTGCTGAATGCCCTCTGCCCCGAGATCGATCTCAAAGTTGGGGAAATCAATGACAACAGGGGCCGGGGCCGCCATACGACCACGGTTTCCACGCTCCATTCCCTCTCCACCGGGGGCGAGTTGATCGACACCCCCGGTTTCCAGGATTTCGGCCTGGTGGATATTTCAGCGCAGGAACTGGCCGCCTATTTCCCCGGGTTTGAAAAGACCGGGGAGGGCACGTGCCGCTTCCGTGATTGCCGGCATCGTACGGAACCCGGCTGCGCTGTTGTCGGGCTTGTGGCGCAGGGCCAAGTCCTGGCGGAACGCTATGAGACCTACCGGGAGATCCTGAACGAGGTGGAAGCCGGCGAAGCGGAGTCCCGGCGCAAGGAATGGAAAAAGTGAGACCTGGGGCGATACCC
>JANONA010000444.1:0-4515 GCA_031420575.1 Nitrospirota bacterium
TGATGTCATCGCTACCCCTCCTAACCCGGACAAGCCCACAAAGTGCGGTTGGAAAGCGGAGACGGGGGACGGGTAAAGGCGGCGAAATCAAGCTTCCCTCCCGGCAGGTGACACGATGGCGCTGAAAGCGACTATTTTTAAAGCGGAACTGCGGATCGCCGACATGGGCCGCGCCTACTACCATGATCATGCGCTCACCATCGCCCGCCACCCCTCGGAAACCGACGAGCGCATGATGGCGCGCGTGCTGGCCTTTGCCCTCCACGCCCATGAAGCCTTGATCTTTGCCAACGGGATGGGCGCCGATGAAGAACCCGATCTCTGGCAAAAGGACCTGACCGGCGCCATCGAACTCTGGATCGAGGTGGGGCAACCCGACGAAAAACGGATACGTAAAGCCTGCGGCCGCGCCAAAGAGGTATTCATCTATAGCTACAGCGGCCACAGCGCTGCTGTCTGGTGGGGCCAGATCAGCGGAAAACTCGAACGGGTCAGGAATCTTACGGTGATAAACCTGCCGCTAACCGCCATCCAGAGCCTGGCAAAGCTGGCACAGCGCAGTATGCAGTTTCAATGCACCATTCAGGACGGGCAGATATGGGTCTCTGATAAGGATGAAACCGTGCATATCGATCTGTCCCTGGCGACCTTCCCGTTGCATTGAAGTTCTTTACAGGTGGCGCTTATGAAAGAAACCATGATCGAAACAGAGGTTAACAGCCCATTGACATGAATAACAGCCTTCAACAGAAACCCTTTGACATCAAACCCGCAAAACCAGGCGTCATCCCCCCCTGTCCGGTGGCGCCGGACGCGCTCATCGGCATACCGCGCCGGCAGACCAACCCCTCTTGCTGGGAGGGCGATGGATGGCAAGGCTTTACAGCCGATCTTGCGGCTCGGGGAATCGTCATTGACGAGCTGAAATCAGCGCGCACGCTCTACGTTACGGACGCGGGAGGCATGGCTTACGGCCTGCCGCGCGGTGTGCTGATAGCCCGAACGACCGGGATGGTGGCCGAGGTCATGGGCGCTGCGCAGAAACACCGCGTGCCGGTGACGGTGCGCGGCGGCGGGCTCACGACCGAGGGAGAGACCGTCTCGTTCGGCGGGCTGCAATTAGACATGTGCGGCATGAGCCGTGTCCTTGACATCAATGCGGATACCTTGACCGTGCGGTGCGAAGCCGGGATCTACTGGCACTCCCTCGCGGAATCACTCCGCAGACATAAGCTCGATTACCTCTCGGCTCCCTTGAACATGACCGCCTCGGTCGGCGGCACGCTCGGCGTCGGCGGCATTGACATCAACTCGCCACGATTCGGCTGCAGCGCGGACCAGGCTTTGGCGATCAAGATCGTCACGCCTACCGGCGAGATACTTGAGTGCTCCGGGAGCGAGAACACCTGGTGGTTTAACCGCGTGCTGCTCGGCTACGGCCAGTTCGGCATCATCACCGAGGCAACGCTTCGCATCAGGCCCTTTACTCCGCTCACGATGCATTATTTCTATTACGGCGACCTGCGCACGGCCATGGAAGACTTAGTCATGCTGTGCGACGAGGACGCCGCGGACTATACCGGCATCCTGACCATGCTCGACCGGGCGGTGAATCTGCTCGTGGCATTTGATTCGGATGAACGCGAACAGGCTTTTTTCAAGAAGTGGCATTCGCGTCTCAGGGGTTTTGGCGAACTGGGCTTTGCGCTCCGCACGGGCATGCACTATGCGCTCAGACCCTGGAAGTTACGCGAAGCGCTCTATCTGTTAGACCGGAAACGCGCCCTTTTGCCTGAACTCCAGCCGGCCCATCATATGAGCAACGGCAAGATCGTGGACCGTACGGTGGTATTTTCTCAGGCGGTCTGGAAGTTCTGGGGCGGACGGCAGATGGTGATACCGGATCTCGCCACAAGCCGGGAGAAGTTCTTTGAAGCCATCCTTCGCGGCAACGAGGTCTGCAAAAAATATTTCCCGCATTACACGCTCTATTGCGTCGGAATCAAGCTCATCGGGCCGCGCGAGCGCTACGAGCTCTCGTGCATCCCGCCTGACGCCGAGGGCATTGCCTACGGATGCGAGTTCGAGCCCATGCTCGAAGGCCATACCTACAGCCGCGACCATTTGCAGTCATTCAAGAACGAGATCTACGACATCGGCGTTGACCTGGGCACAAGCTATTACCGCTTCGGCGGCATGATGAAAGGCTACATCCGCCGCGTTTTCGGCGATGAGCTCGTTGACAAACATTTGGCCATGAAACAGAACGTCGATCCCGCCATGGTCCTGAACCGGGACGTGATCTTCTGATGAAAAAGAATATCCCTTACTACCAGTCGCAGCCCGGCGCAACCGACCCTTCGCAGTGCAACGGCTGCGGTGTCTGCATGCTCTCCTGCCCTGTCTGGCAACAACACCATACGAAAGCGCTCACCTATTGCGGCAGAAACAGGGCGTCCATCGGCGGAGCACGGGACGAGGACCTCGTTGCATCGGCCCGAGCCTGCATCCTCTGCGGTTCCTGTGAACCTCTTTGCCCCATGGGCATTCGCACACAGCAGGCCACGATCAGCTTGCGCAGGAATCTTTCAGTACGGGGATTACTTCTAAAACCCGCTATTCAGCCCGACACGCAAATATCCGATATGGCCGATTATTCACGCCTGGTAATTCCCGGAAGAATTCTCAGGGCGAACACATCACTTGCTTCGTCCATCCTCACCTTATTAGGACAACGATCCGGACTCTATTCCGATGATGGATACGACATCCTGCTGGCCCTTGAATCGGGCCAGGAAATGAACGACGAACGCATCGAGAACTTCATGGCGCCATTGATGAAGACAACGGAGCTCATTGTTGCTGACGGGCTGCTGTTCAATGTGCTGCGCTCGCTGCTTCCAAAATCGATCGCTGTCCGACCCCTGGGACAGTCTTTACTTACTAACCCAAAGGTGCGCGCCGGTCTGAAACCAACCGACTTCTACATGATAGAGACGCGGGCTTACAACGCCAATCGCCGCGAGTTCGTGGCATTGTATGACGCGCTGCGCCAGGAGACCGGTTGTTTCATGAACCTGGACCTTCAGCGCGCGGCAACACCCACGGGCGCATCGAGCTATCAGCGCCACAGGGGTCTGGAAAGCATCGTCTCCGTCGAAGCACAGGTGAAGTGGCTGCTTGAGGGCCGCGCGGCAAAACGCATCGTAGTCGAGCATCCGGACGACTACGAAGCCTTCGCAACCTACACGAAGCTGCCGATCGTGCATCTGGCCGAGGTCGCGAAAATATGACGAAACCGCGGATCGCAGACGTTGTTATCGTGGGCGCAAGCCTTTCCGCGGCAGCCGTTGCCAAGCGGCTTGTTGACGCGGGGTATGATACCATTGCGCTCGAACGGTTCAGCCTGCCGAGAACGAAACCCTGCAGCGGCATTATCTCTCCCCGGGGCCACCGCTTTTTGATCGAGAACTTCGGACCCCTGCCGAAAGAAGTGCTGCATGAACCGACGGCCTGCAAAGGCGTGACCTTTTACTTTCCCGGCGGAGTCGAGCTTCCCATGGAGTTCGACGGCGGTTCGACGCCGCATCTGAACCGCGCCTATTCCGATTACTGGGCCATGCAGCGGAGCGGCGCCGTAATCCATGACAATATGCGTTTCCTGTCAGCAACGGACCAGGGCGCCCATGTTGATATCATTGCGAGCAACGGGCAGGAAGAGCGGCGCTATCGCGCGCGTTATCTGATCGGCGCTGACGGCCCGAACTCGAAAGTGGTGAGCACCCTTTATCCAGAGTACCGCGACGCGATCACCTGGTTCACGGTCAAACAGCATCTGCACGAGATCATCGACTGTCCTCTGGACCCGAAATACTTCCACTACTGGTTCCACCCCGGGCTCGGCTACTATACCTGGAGCCATTTGCGGAACGGCCGTCAGATCATAGGCGTCGGCTATGAGGCGGATGATGACTTCTCCACGCGCCACGCAAAAGCCCTGCGCTACCTGGAAGATCGGCACGCGGTGAAGCTCGGGCTGTGCATCACGCGCGAGACGAGCGTGAACAACTTCGGGCTCTCGCTCATCAACCGCTACGTCTTCGGTCGCGGCAATATCATTGTTACCGGTCAGGCTGCCGGGTTCCTGAACATGATCGCCGAGGGCATGTCGACCGCGCTCCATTCCGGCGCCATCGCCGGCGAGGCGGCAGTGGATGCTTTCCGGCTGAACCGGCCCATCCAGGATATCTACCGGACCATGATCCAGAGCGAAGTGCGCCGCTGCTCCGACCAGTGGAACATCCTGAAGATCCTCTTCGGTCGGCCGCACGAGGCCGATTTCATGGGCGCCCTTGCCAAACGCAGCCTGAAAGACAAGCTCATCGTGCTGAAGGACACGGCGAAGTTCCTCGCGCCCTGGGGAAAATATAACTGGGGACGTCAGATGCTCTGGCAGGCGATCAGAAGGCAGGTAACGGGCGGATACAATCCCCGGAGGTGGCTGTAGAAAAGCCG
>JANONA010000445.1:0-2506 GCA_031420575.1 Nitrospirota bacterium
TGACAAGTGGAGCGATGTGGAGCTTGGGCAGCGAGCAGGCGCGCACTCGATTCTGGTGCAATCCGGATTTGCTCCTGACGATCCGGGAAATGTAAGGCCTGAGAACCTCAGGGAACCGGATTTTGTCGCCCATACCATCACTGAAGCCGCTGAGTGGATTGTCCGGCGGACTTCCGAAGAGAATCAATGAAATTGAAGGCGCGGAAAATATTAGTGATGCGATACCGTTTCATCGGCGATACGGTACTGACCGTGCCGTTTCTCAGGAACCTGCGTCAGGCATATCCCGCGGCGCGCATCGACCTCATGCTCGAACCGTTCTCCGGCCAGGTGCTCGAAGGCTGTCCTTATGTGGACCGTATCATCCCTTTCGAGTTCAAAACGATCCACAAATACAGCGCGGCATCGCAAAGGGGCAAACTTGCCGGGTATCTTTATTACTGGAACATGCTGAGACGGGAAGGATATGACGCGGTATTCGCGCTCAAGCGGTCGCTCTCGAGCGCCTTGCTGGTCCGGGCGGCGGGCATCCCGCGACGCATCGGTTTTTCGACCGAGGGAAGAACGGTACTGCTTACCGATCCCGTGCCCTACCGGCAGGATCAGCACGAGGCGCGGAATTTTCTCGATTGTCTCCGTGCCCTCGATATCCCCGTGCATTCGGAAGCGCTTGAACTCTGGCCTTCTTTGGAAAACGACGCAAAGGCTCACGCGCTTTTTTCGGATGCCGGCTGGAAAACAGAAGACCTCAAGATCATCATCCATGCCGCGGCAAGCCTGCCGGCCAAGCAGTGGCCTTTGGATCGTTTCGCGGCAGTGATGAAAGCGCTGAAGGAGCGATATCATGCGCGCTTTCTCTATACGGGAGCGCAGGCGGATTCAGCGCTGTATCAGGAAATAGAGCGCCACGGGCCTTTCAACGGAATGAATCTCTGCGGGAGGACGAGCCTGCATGAGAATCTTTCTCTCTACCGCGCGGCACACCTGTTTTTCGGCGTTGATTCCGGGCCCATGCACATGGCCTCTGCCGTAGGTGTACCCGTGGTAGCTCTGTTCGGCCCGACGGACGAGCGCAAGTGGGGACCCTGGGGCGAGGGGCATGCCGTCATCACCAAAAGGCTCTCGTGCCATCCCTGCAAACCCCACAAGTGCCGCAACAATGAATGCATGCAGCGGATAACCGTAGACGATGCGATCTCCGTCTTGGAAGAAAAAATCGAAAAGATCGTTCCCAGGACGCTTTATCACTAATGACAAAAAGAAAACCGAACATATCCGTAACGCTCAGAACGTTCAACGAGGAGAAAAATATCCGAGAATGCCTGGAGAGCGTTTCCTGGGCTGACGAGGTCATTGTCGTTGATTCGAAAAGCGCCGACAACACTGTAGCCATTGCCCGAGAATTCACCGACCGCGTCTTTATTCGCGACTGGGCCGGCCATATCGCCCAGAGCCAGTTTGCCACCGACCAGGCGAGGAATCCCTGGGTCTTGAGCATGGACGCCGATGAACGGGTGACGCCTGCCTTGCGCGATGAGATTCTGAGCCTTGATCTGGAACAGAGCCCCTACGACGCCTACGAGATGCCGAGACGCCACTTTTTCATGCGGCAATGGATCAATCATTCGGCATGGTATCCGGATTATAAGATCCGTCTCTTTCGAAAGGACCGCTGCCGATGGGGCGGGTATGCGCCTCACGACAAAGTACAGGTGTTCGGCAGATCAAAGAAACTGCGAAATGACCTGATTCATTATATTTACACCGATCTGGCGCACTTTGCCGCCACGAAGAACTCCTACAGCGCCTTGACCGCCCAGGATCATTACCGGAACGGGAAGCGCGCGCGCATTATCGATATTACGCTGCGGCCGCTCTATGCGTTCCTGTACCGATATATTGTTCGCCTGGGGCTCCTGGACGGCATGGCGGGTTTCACCATCTCGGTGATGGAGTCTCACGGTGTTTTTATGAAATATCTCAAGTTGTATGAATTGCAAAAGGAACTCGGTAGATTCTCGGAACAGGAACAGGATGAACGTTCTCTTCGTAAATAATTTCCGCGGTCGTGGAGGCGGTGAGGAATTTCTCCGTGACCTTTTGCCCGGCCTGATCGGGAAAGGCATCGGGGTCGGCTTGGTTTGCCGCCCGAACACGCCGCTTGTGGAGATGTTCCGGGGAAGCGGCATCGAGCTTCATCCCATACGGAGGTCAGGTCTGCATTCCGTGGACGCCGTATTAAAAACCGCGAAGGTCATTCGGGATGGTGGATACAAGATCGTGAATATCCAGCGCGGTCACGACATCATCCAGTCCTGGCTGGGGGCGTTGCTCTCCGGAACCAGGCCCGTGCTCATGTACACGCCCCAGGTGCCTGAGTTCATCAGATCACGGTTCCTGCTCAGTCGCATGCGCAAGATTGTTACGATTTCGCGGTATATCCGTGACAAGATCGTATCTTTTTTCCCGAGAATCTCACCGAAAGTAAGTATCATCCACTACGGCA
>JANONA010000446.1:0-2676 GCA_031420575.1 Nitrospirota bacterium
CCACGCGGCGATCCAGATGGAAAAGGATACCGCGGCATGGCCGCTCGGCATCCCTCCCCGGAGCGGCTCGCCTTTCCCGAAAAAGGCCTTGATGATGATTACCAGAATGATGACGACGGCAAGGGCGACAAAGGCCACGACGTCGTTCGGCGACTTTCGCAGTTGCCAATGCCCCGTCACGACGACCGCCTTGAGCGCGGGGTACAGAATAAGATAACCGAGCGTCAGCGCCCCAAGGGAGGCAATGAGCACCACACCGGCGGCGATGTCCTTGGCGTTCTTCGCCAGGGGGTGAAATTCCCCGGAGATCATATCCACCGTCGTTTCGATGGCGGTGTTCAGCATCTCGGTGACCAGAACAAGCACGATCGCCATGCACAGCAGGATGAATTCGTTTCGGGATATGTTCAGAACCAGGCTTAGGATGAGCGCCGTCAGAGCGGCAAAAAGATGGTAGCGCATATGCCGCTGGGTCTTGACGGCATAAATGATCCCTTCTATCGCCACGTTGACGCTCTGCACCCAGGTCTTCGGTTTCATGCCGAAAGCCTCTCTCTGAGCTGCCGCTCTTTTCGTTCCATACGGCGGGCCTCTTGCGGGCTTCGTTCATGATCATAACCGAGCACGTGGAGCAGTCCATGCACTAATAGGCGTTCCAGCTCACGGACAAGCGAATGCCCCGCTTCCCTGGCCTGGCGCGCGGCAACGGGAAGAGAGATCACGATGTCGCCGAGCATTTCAGGCTGGATGTGGGGGAACCCGCCCTCCCGCAACGAGAACGACAGGACGTCCGTGGTTGTGTCCTTTCCGCGGTACGTGTTGTTGAGCGCGCGCATGGCCCGGTCGCCGATAAACAGAACGCTCAACTCGGCGTCAGGAAGACCGAGACTCCGCAGCAGCTTCGCGAGTTTTGTCCGGAGCGCCGCCATTGGCGGCTTTCTTTTCCTCAGATTGTTTTTTATCCTGATGTTCATGGTGTTTCTTCTCTCCGTTGAAATCCATGCCGGGATAGTCGATCCGGTGGTGAAAGATGCCGGCCAGGACAAGATTGAAGCTCCTGGATATAACCCGCAAATCCTTGAGCGTAAGGTCGCACATACTCAACTGGTCGTCGAGAAAGATGCGGGTAATAACGCTATTCGTGAGCATCTGAATCCGCTGGGGCGTCGGATCGTCGAGGGTCCGCGACGCCGCCTCAACAGCGTCGGACAGCATAAGAATCGCGGCCACCTTCGTTCTCGGACGAGGCCCGGGATAACGGTAGTCCTCCTCGGCGATGGAGGCAAAGGGCTGAAGCTCTTTTGCCTTCTGATAGAAATAGGTGATCAGCGAGGTGCCGTGGTGCTGCTGAATGATGTCGATGATCAGGGAGGGAAGCCGGTGCGCGCGGGCGACCTCCACCCCGTCCTTAACGTGCGCCGCGATGATCAGGCTGCTCATGGACGGCATGAGACGGTCGTGCTTGTTCTCCGCGGGCCGCTGGTTCTCTATAAAATACTCGGGCTTCCGCGTCTTCCCGACATCGTGGTAGTAGGCGCCGACTCGCGCGAGAATGGGGTTCTCGCCGACGGCTTCGGCGGCCGCCTCAGCCAGATTCCCGATGAGAATGCTGTGGTGGTAGGTACCGGGGCACTTGTACACTAATTCCTTGAGCAGCGGCCGGTTGGGGTCCAGAAGCTCCAGCAGCTTGATGTCCGTGGCGATGTCGAACACCGTTTCAAAAAGCGGCAGCAGCGCCGAGACTATCGCGAATACGACAAACGCGCCGAGTATGCCCGCCATCAGGTCGTATGCCCCGCGGTTCCAGAGCTCTCCCTGGTACAGGTCGATGCCGATGATGATCAGGACGTTGACGAGCGCTGTCAGCGCCCCTGCCTTCAGCAGGGCTGTCCGCTTCCTGCACTGGAGCACGCTGAGCGCCGCCGCGATGCTGCCGAGGAAGTAGTAGACCGGAATAAAGGGCTCCCCCTGGAACAGGATGCCGAGCAGGATACTGACGACGAAGGATAATCCCAGGGCGAGATGAAAATCGAGCAGCAGGCTCGTCAGCATGGCGCCTATTGCCACGGGAAGCGCAAAGCCGATCGTCATGACATCGAGGTGCAGCTTGTCCGCAAGGAGCGAAAGCGCGTATTTCACCGACTGCGCCAGGAGGATCGTCACGAGCAGCAGGGAGGCGAGCAACACGATCTTTTTCCGGTCCGCAATGAGCGCGGGCCGGTACCGTTTGATGTCCCGGTAGAACAGGTAGAGGAACGCCAGGATGAGCACACACAGGCCGAGGTAGGCATGGAGCCGGTTGCCGATGCCTTGCCGGCGGACGAGCTCCCGGAGAATCCGTTCCGCCCTTTCCGTTACTATGCGCCCTGATTCGACGATCAGTTCTCCCTTGTTCACCTTGAGCGAGAGCATGGCCTGGTCAGGCCCGTGGTATTCGATATACAGGGTATAGGGCGCCGTGACGTCCCGGGTTGCCGTCTCCCCTTTTTCCAGCAAGGGTATCCGGGGAAGCAGCACATAGGCGAGAAGCGCGGCGGTCACGAGGGCGATGGCGATATTGACGATCCGGATCGACGGAGATATCCCCGACGGGAGCTCGTCACGGTCGTGATCCGGGTCCTGGGACTTGGTCAGGAGCTTTGCCGCTGATTTATTGTTGCTGTTCATACGCTGCCT
>JANONA010000447.1:0-1928 GCA_031420575.1 Nitrospirota bacterium
CCACATCCGGCGATTATGAACGGTTCGTCATCAGGGAAAAGAAACGGCATCATCACATCATAGACCCCCGGACCGGGAAACCATCAAAGGGCGTCATATCCGTGACCCTTATCGGAGACAAGGGAGCGTTCATTGATCCGCTTGCCAAGGTCCCGTTCATCCTCGGCCCCGAGGAGGGCTTGAAGCTCGTAAAGAAGCTCGGCGCCGAGGCGATTATTGTGGATGAAGAGGGAAAGGTCTTTATGACCGATGGGGTTAAAAACCTGTTGGACAAGACGATTCGTTGAAACACGAACAAACAAAGGAGCCGCATAAAGGTGATGACGCCGAAATCGAGTAAACTACTTACCAGCGCCCTTGTAAGGCTGATTATTGTCGCACTGCTCCCCGCTCTCGCGGCGCTCATTGTTTTTCTTCCTGTCCATGCAGCGGAGTCCCCGCTCAAGATCGGCGTCTCCGCCATGATCACGCCGGTGGAAGCGGTCAAGTATTACCAGGAAATCATCGACTACGTCGGCGAGCGGATCCAAAGGCCCGTGCGGATGGTGCACCGCCGGACCTATGCGGAGATGGACGACCTCCTGGAGCGCGGCGAGGTGAACGTGGCGTTCATCTGCTCGGGGCCTTATGTGAAGAACCGCAAGAAATTCGGCATCGAGTTGCTTGTGGCGCCGAGCGTGAGCGGCAGCACCCGGTACCATTCCTATATCATTGTCCACAAAGACAGTCCGAGCTCGACATTCGCCGAACTTAAAGGCAAGGCCTTCGCGTTCACGGATCCCAATTCCAACACCGGCAAACTCTATCCCACCTATCTGCTCAAGACCATGGGCACGACGCCGGAACGATTCTTCAAGCGCCACACCTATAGCTACAGCCACAACAAGTCCGTGGAACTGGTTGCGAAGAAGATCGCCGATGGAGCGGCGGTGGAAAGCCACGTCTACGAGTTCATGCGCAAGCGGGGTTCGCCGTACGTGGCGCTTACGAAGATCATCAAAAAATCGCCCGCTTTCGGCATGCCGCCGGTGGTGGTGACGAAGGGGATCGATCCGGTGCTCAAAAACGGGATCATGAACGCTTTTCTGGGCATACACAAGGACCCCCGGGGCAAGGCCATTCTTGACGCCATGATGATAGACAGCTTTGAGCCCATCCTGGACGGCGACTACGACTCCATCCGGGAAATGGAGCGGGCGATGATCGAAAGCGCCGCGGTACACAGGCGCGGCGAGCCGAAGAATACGGTCCATTTCGGCGTCATACCCCGCGACAACCCGCGGATCATGTACGAGAAATATCAGCCGCTCCTCGATTATCTCGGCGAGAAAACGCCGTACTCGTTCGAGCTCGCGCTGAAAAAGAACTATGAGGAAACGGTCCGCGCATTGGGAAACGGTGAGCTCGACCTGGCCTTTCTGGGGCCGCTCACCTATCTTGAGGCCCGTGCCAAATACGGCGCGGTCTGCATTTTAAGGCCCAGGGGCGCGGACAACCGGTCCACCTACCGAAGCGTTATCATCAAAAAGAAGGAATCGCCTATCGCGAGCCTTGCGGAGCTGAAGGGCAAAAGCGTGGCCTTTGCGGCCACCAAGTCCACGTCAGGCAATCTCATGCCCCGGTATCTCTTCGCGAACGCCGGGATACACCTGAGCGACCTGAAGCGGTACGACAATTTCAGTTACCACGACTCGGTTGTGAAAGCGATCCTGAAGGGCCAGTACGACGCCGGAGCGGTGCGGGACTCGGTGGCGAGAAAGTATGCGAAGCTCGGTATCGAGATTATTGCGGAGTCCGAGGACATCCCCACGGGCCCGCTCGTAATCGGTCCCGGTATGCCTTTTGCCGTGGTAGAGGCGATCAAAAAGGCGCTGCTGGAGCTTACTCCCGCTGATGCGGGCCGACGCGCCGTCCTGGACCGGTTCGAC
>JANONA010000448.1:0-1986 GCA_031420575.1 Nitrospirota bacterium
GGCTCTTCTCCACTTGGCCCGCGAATATGTGGGTTCCAATCGTTGGCTATGTCGTCTTAGTTCTGCTTTTTTGTGGCTCAGCATACGTCACGCATCGCCTAACAACGCGCTCGAGAGGGACGCGCCAAAAAGCGGCGCGCCCCTCAGCTTAGTTGTTGGTTCCGACATAATACCGCTCTACGCCAACCAGCAGTCCAAGCGGTCACGGGCCGTTTAACTTCAAAGGAGGAAAACAGAATCATGAGAATTATAATTGCATTATTTGCGGTTTTTTTGTTTCTCGGATGTGCAACCGTATCTCAAACATACCTCCCAAGTGGAGAACAGGGATATAGCATTACCTGTTCTGGTTCAGCCCTGTCGTGGGGCCATTGTTATGAAAAAGCCGGTGACCTATGCGGTGCAAAAGGATATACTGTGGTTACTAAGAGTGATGAACAAGGTTCGGTCGTTGGTGGCGGCCAGTCTGGGTTCTATGGCGGCTCGACTTTTCAAAGAAATATGTTGATACGGTGCAATTGAGTTGAGGGGGAGCCACATGCAAGTCTGTAAAAACAAGAACTCAGGAAAATATTTTATTTATATTCAGGATACAGGAAACGATGAAGTTCTCCTTGTCACACCTGATGCATATATCAAATCCCTGAAGGCCAACCTATTTGTAGATATAGAAGATAAGGAAGCGGATTCTTTACTCGCCAGTGGTCAAATAACAGAAGCCCAAATACAAAGATTTCGTGTGTACGAGAAGGATCGGTCTGATGATACTGTCGAAGAAATTGAATACCTTTTCGATCAGGTGTCTCCATATGAGAAGAAGAGATTGATTGAGATGCTTAAAAAGAAAATGGGGCCGGCCACGGAGTAGCGACGATTCAACCAGCGCGTCCACAGCGACGCGCCCGAAGACGGCGCGTGACGCGCGCGTTGAACCTGTAGGAAAAGTCATTTCATGCTATAATAACACCATGCAAACGCAGTAAGCATTCATCAAAACCCCTCACCCACAGGAGGCGTATGGCGAAATACAAGCACTACGATTATTCCCAAGGTAAATTCATTCCGATAAACTTCGATAAACAGATCCTTCCCGGAACCTTCGAACATACTCTTCACTATCTGATCGACAATGAAATAGACCTGTCCGTATTTGATCTTCGGTACCAGAACGACGAGACCGGCGCTCCGGCCTACGATCCCCGGATACTCTTAAAGATCGTTCTCTACGCCTATTCAAAGGGAATCACCTCGAGCCGGAAGATCGCCGATTGCTGCAATGATAATGTAGTCTTCATGGCCCTCTCCGCCGACACTCGGCCGCACTTCACGACGATAGCCGATTTTATCTCCGGCCAGGATCAGGAAACGATGAAACTCTTCCTCGAAGTGCTCCTGATCTGCGACGAAATGGGTCTGATCGGCAAAGAGATGTTCGCCGTAGACGGCTGCAAGCTTCCCTCTAACGCTTCAAAAGAATGGAGCGGGACCAAGAAAGAACTCGAACATAAAAAAGAGAAGATGGAAAAAGCCATCCGACATATCATCACCAAGCACCAGGAAAAAGACAAAACCGAGACAGACAAGACCGTTATCGAGAAAGAAGAACAGTACGTTTCCACTATTAAGGAGAAGGTCAAGAAGATCAAGGCGTGGCTTGCGGAAAACGACGACAAGCCCGGCAGCAAGGGCAAGCCCCGGAAGAGCAACATAACCGACAATGAAAGCGCCACCATGAAGACCTCACACGGAGTTGTCCAGGGCTACAACGGCGTAGCAATGGTAGACAGCAAGCATCAGATCGTCGTCCATGCAGAGGCGACCGGAGACTCGGAATCCGCAATACTAAAACCCATGGTCGAAGGAACCCGAGAGAACTTCGAGACGATCGGCAAGGAAGAGGATATCTTCAAAAAGACCAAACTGACCACCGACAGCGGCTTCCATTCCGAAAAGAACGTGGAGATGGTAATTCAGGCCGGCATTGAC
>JANONA010000449.1:0-5874 GCA_031420575.1 Nitrospirota bacterium
CAGAGAACCCGGAAACCAAATCGCTCTTGGTAAACATGAGATAAATCGGAAAACGTATCTCAAGCTTTTCCATCAACTCGTCAATGCGCGAGCGAATGGTTTTGGCGTGCGCGATTCGTTGATCTTCAGTTTGCATGAGCAGTTCCTGCAAACTGATTGCCACAATTGCACCATTAATCGGCCGGCGGCGGCGGTTGCGTGTCAGCAACGCCAGAAATCCGTCCCACGCGCTGCTATCGATAGCTTTATGGCTATCCTGCGTGGTGTAGCGGCCCGCGGTGTCGATCAGGACTGCTTCGTTCGTAAACCACCAATCGCAGTTTCGTGTTCCACCCACGCCTTGCAGCGCTTCCTTGCCAAACTGGTCGGCCAGGGGGAACTCAAGACTTGAATTCACCAGTGCGGTGGTTTTCCCCGAGCCCGGCGGACCGATAATGATGTACCAGGGCAATTCATATAGCGCCTTGCGTGAACCCAGACCCTTGAATTTTAATTTCTGCAGCGTGTGTAGCGCCTGGGTGAAGCGCTCATTGATGATTTGCATTTCTTCCGAACGCTGCTCGGCAATAATGCCTTGCGCTTGCGCATTCGATTGGTTGCTCTGCAAGTCGGCGACCAGTACTGCATTATTCTTCGCGTTCTTGAGCGATACGCGCAAATTATTCAGGCCCCACAGCACAATGACCACCATGATGATCAGCAGGCGCGTCACCTCCCCGCCCAGAGGCGCGAAGTTTCCGCTCCCGAATTTGATATGCGGGCCGACGAACCAGATCAGCAGGGAAAGGATTATTAATCCAATAACAGAAATGACTATACGGTTTTTAAAGAACTCTATGACCTTCTTCATTCAATCGCTCGCAATCGGGTGGTTAAGGGTCGGCTATTTTTTGATGAGTGGCTTTTTTGCAAAGCCATTGGCAGTGATTTCATCGAATTGCTGCGCTACCTGATCGGTGGAGCTGTACAGCCAGTAGCGAAACCCCGAATAGGTCAACGCCAATATCCCCGCAAGAATACTGGCGACAACCCACATCGGAACATAATTGGCCAGGGTGTTTTTGGCTCTTCCCATTCCCTGCCAGTTGGGAGAAAGCGCCCTTTCGTACTCACCGCGGTAGGTGCGGATTACCTGAAACAGGTCGTCACGGATCTTCTCAACCATTTCGCGGCCGCGTGGCGTCAGATGGTATCTGCCTTCAAAACCCAGGCTCAGGAAGATATACATCATCTCCAGGATGTCGAGGTTCAGTGCCGGCCGTTCTTTCATCTTCTCCAGGAGCAGGAAGAATTTTTCACCACCGTGTGTTTCGTTATGAAAGGTGCTCAGCAATGTTCTTTGCGTCCAGGCGCTCTCGGCTCCCCAAGGGGTATTCAGCACTCCTTCGTCCAGTGCCGCACAAATAATATAGCGCGCTGCCAGAACGATCTCCGGGCTGACATTTTTTTCCTTCGCCATCTCCTCAAATTTACGGATGGCCGCAACGAGCTGTTGATGCAGGCCTCCCACATTCTGATGCGAGAGCGTTTGCCTGGTCTTGTAGAACACGGCAATCAGCATGGACGCGGCATTCACCACCGGGTTCAGGCCATATTGCGTTTTAAACTGGGCAGAACCCGGATTGGCGTACGCCGCATAGGTCGCTTGCGCGGCCGGTTGCCTGCTGCCGGGATGCTGCGTCGAATCCGCCGGACGCGGCATCTGCGTCTGGCCGCCGCGACGCCCGGGGGTTGGTTTGATGACGGTGCTATCCGCCCTGCTTCCTGGCCCGCCAGGAGACTTGCGAAACAGGGTCTTGTCCGAATCATCTGAGGACATGGTTTTCTCCAGGAAAATTATTGACGGATGGCCCAGAATTCGATTTCGATGCCCGGGAAATCACCGCCCACATGCAAGGCAAAGCCGCCGGTGTTGTGCAGGTCCTTCCACAGCGGTGTATTGCGTTGCAGTTCAAAATACGTATAGCCGGAATGAAACGGGATCTGGCGCGGTGCCACGGGCAGGGCTTTGATCGGAATGCCGGGCATCCCCACGTTGACAAGCTGGCGAATGTGCTCGACAGGACCGATCTTCATCTGCGCCGGGAGGTGGGTGCGCAGGACATTTTCCGCAACATCGGCCCGCACGGCGAGAACGAACATGGCTGACGTCAGCAATCCGCGGTCTGGTATCTGCGCGACGCGTATGCCGTATTTCTTCTCGACCAGCGAGAGTGAAATCGCGGTTTGCTCGTACACCATCGTCAGACATTGACGCAAGGAAGTGATGACCGGGGCAAATGTCGCCTGCAGGTTGTCATGCAGATAAGGCGGAAAGGCCGGCGGTCGTGTGTTTTTGGCGGCAAACGTTGAGAGTTCGCCGACCATCTGAACGGATTCGTTGAACAATGTCTGCGGGTGCAGCCCCTGCATTCGATGCAAATGCTTCGCCAGCGGCTCAAGACGATTAACCAGCTGCAATAACATGTAATCGGCGATTTCCGCGGTACCGCCGCGCTGTGTGTCGGCCAAACGTCCCGCGATAGACTCGCCACGCTGATGCAACAACCCGATCATTTCCGATAAAAAACCATTCAGGCGCGCCGATGCCGTACAGTCCAGACAAGTCGGAATATATTGATCGTCCAACAATACGTTCTTGTCTTCCCGGGACTCGGATATTCTCAGCAAACCTGTACAGGCATACCCGCTGAGATCATCCTTCTCGAACAGTAATCTCAGCCTGAGTTTGCCGACATCGATGGAGATGGCATCGCCCCCATCTATCGTGACGTCGCGTGACTCGGCTTTAGCCGAGTAATACCGCGCCATTCCCTGGGTATCGTCCTTCTCCAGAACATCCACCGCGCCAGGACGTTTTACCGGCAAGGCCAGATAGACAATGGCCGCCTGTGTACCGGCCGGCACCTCCAACACGGGCGGTGGTTCATCGCGGCCGGGGAAGTTGAATGGAGTTCCGTCCGGGAAAACACCTTTGGCATTGATAATCGATATTTTTCCAAGCTTCAACAACTCCTGGTCCACGGAAAATTCATGCACTCCCCATCCATAGGCGCCAAGCGCGGAACACTTACCGTTCACGTAACTTTCAATGTAGCGTTCCTGTTGTTGAAAGTGCTGGGGATTCAGAAACATTCCCTCTGTCCACACAACTTTATTATCTAGTGACATAAATCATGATCCATTCGTTATGTTCGTCCGTATCGAGAATCTCGCGCGCCTTTACTTCCTGAGGTCTTTTAACTTCTCCAGCTCTCTTAACTTCTCCAGGTCTTTTGGCTTCCCTGGGTCTTTCGACTTCCCTGAGTCTTTGGCGTTGGACTCGGGCTCCGGATTGTTCTTTTCATTGATGTCGATTATGGAGTTTCCCGATATACGCACAGCCGCCGTAGAAGCGAAAACGTTCGTGGGCGCGATCGGAATAATGATCTTGAACTTCGCATCCTTATACTGCAGAAACTCGGCAAACAATCCTACAAAGCGGGTTCCCGGTTTGAGGACGAAACTATCGCTCCGTTCTTCGCCAGGCGTGAGTCTTTTCAGGGTCTGTTTGGCGACCAGGTCCGCTCCCAGTATTTCATTGTCGCGTTCAAACAGGTCAATAAAATTGGCCCTCTCAAATTGCTTGGTCGACTTCAGCTCGTACATTCTCAGGAACAAGGGAGACGGCCGCTTTTTATCATCCGGATTGATATCGGCTTCCGCGTTGAATGTCAGCCTCAGGTCGGTATCTAAATTAAACACGCCGCCAACCTTGGTATTGAGCGATGTACACGCAGAAACCGCCGCAACAGCGAGAACGATGGATACAGACCTTAACCAGATGAACAGTTTCATGCCGCCCCTTTTTTGTAACGCATTAAAGTAGATACTCCGGACACGTGTGCGCTTGACTCGCTTCCCGGTAAATTTTTTATTCCCTGACCCCGATTCTTGCCTTGCGTGCCACAAGCAGCCTTTGCAATTGATCTTCATAGGCCTGCACAAAGTCGTAGCCAAACAAATGCTGGAATGAGTTATCCATATTGTTAATAAGATCCTGATGGAATTCCTTGTAGGAATCCCAGTTTTTGCCTTTCTGACCGACTTTTATTACACCGGTCTTTCGGTATTTTTCAAAACGTTGTTCCAGCGATGCCGGGTCCAGACGCTCAAGCATGCCCTTGAATGCAGCCTGTATCCCGGCCAGCATGGCGAGCTGATGTTCGGATATGCCATGGAAACCTTCACGCACGGCATCCAGCGGCTTTTGATAGGCCTTGTTGTTTTTGACAAACATGTTCTCCAGCGCATCTTCAATATTCGCTGAAAACTTCAGTGGGTTATTTTCTACAGGCTGTATCGTGGTTACATTAATCCTGAATTCCTCTTTTATTTTTTTCCTGAAACTCAATGCCTGCATTAATCCGGTCATGGTCTCGCGCACGAGCTCGCCCACAACCTGGCTGATTTCGGCCTTTTTCTGTTCGGACAGATTCCACTTTGACAGTCCCATGGCCTCGATGAGGGTTCCATCAACTACCGTTATCCCTTGCGCGCGGCCCGGGCTTGCGGGGTTTTTCTCTTGTTCCTTTAATTGATTTTTCAGTACTACGATGTGCGCCAGCAATTTCTGCTTTTCATTTTCCAGAGTGGCGCATCTTTGTTGTGACAACTGAAGTTTGTTGAGCACTTGAGGGTCGGCCGTAACGGCCGGAGCACGTTCCTTATGCTTCTGCAGCGGTTTAGGGTCGCCCAACGGATCTTCGGCTAAATCCCAGTTTTCCGGAATTGCATTGGTCTTCTCCGGAACGGCATCGGGCCAGATCACCGCATGTTGCAGCGCATCGGCGTCATCCCGCTGTGCAGCGTAACTTTGCGGGTCCTGAAATGGGGTCTGTGAGTGAATCCGGTTGGCCTTGTCCAGAGCCGCTAATGGGTCAGTCTCTGCCAGTCCGGGAGAAAGCATGGGCATTATGGATGGCACAAAGCCCCCGGAAGAATCGGCAAACGGGTCGTCGTGGCCTTGCCCCCCGGCACGAAACGATCCCTGATCCGGACCGGCGCCGCCCCCGGCAAACGTGCCTGGGCCAAAAGGGTCATTGAATGTAGCTGGTGCGCCCTGGCCACTACGCATACTGACAAGAAACTCGTAGTCGCTCAGGGAAAATCTGTCTCCGTCCTTCAGTGCAATACGATTACCACTGCCGATGGGTTCTCTTGAGCCATTGAAAAAGGTGCCATTGGTGCTCAGGTCTGACAAATAGTAATGGCCGTTTTCAAACGTTATTTGACTGTGTTTCGATGAAATAAATTTTTCGGGGTCCTCGACGATCCACGCATTGCCGGCACCGCGCCCGATGGTTCCGCCCTGTTCGGTGAAGATATGACAGGGTTTGGTATTTTGAACATTGCCGGGTGATTTAACGATTGTTATCTCAATTGACATGTTCTCAGTTCACCCTGAACTTATACGTATACGTAGCCACAAGAATTTCCTGGTATAGCCTTGGCCAGTGGTTATCCGGCCCACTTAAAAAGTACCACGCTGACCTGCCTTGCTTGGGCCAGGTGCTCTGATTGGAGTGAGCTAGCGGCGTCTTGGCGCGCTACAGGTGACAATAATTTGCATCAACTTCCCGGAAAATGGACTCGCGCAGTATAGCAAGGCTCGCCCCCAGTTAGGGTAGGCCTTGCAGCGCAGCGATGGGCAAAGGTGCGTCGCTTGCAGCCAGCCTGTCATTGCTCGTATACCATACCTTATATAATGATTGCCCCACAAAGTTCTACCCGTGAACCTGCTGGCAGTGCTCCCGATAGGGGCCGAGTCCTGGATACTTGCTGTAAAATCAAACGAGTATAGTGCTATATTTGGTTTTCAGCAGGCGCCATCGG
>JANONA010000450.1:0-2164 GCA_031420575.1 Nitrospirota bacterium
CGGTGATGAAGACGAAGACCATGACCCTCCAAGAGGTGCAGGACTGGCTTGGCAAGGCTTCGCGCGAATTCTACACCCACAAGATGAACACCCTGGGCGACATGACCCCTAAAAAACGGGAGTTCATGATCAAGGTCATCCATATCATCTCCACCAGCTCTTATCTGGCGAAGACCATGAAGGGCACCATGCCCGCGGATGTGAAGCGGATGCTCGAAAAGTTAAAATTAGATTCACGGTAGTATTCATGACCCTCGTGATGGTTCCCCCATTATCCCGCCCAAAGTTCTCTGATAATCCAGCCGGTACACCGCTCATGAACCTGGGCTCGAGCGTAGGCTTTGGCATTCGGCAATCCTGTTGCTTTTTCACCCACACCCCGCTCTCGCGCTGGCGCACTCGAAGGCGCCGGGTGCAACTTGACCCTTGGGGGTTCGTCGTGATCAGGAATCAGTTGGCAGATAATAGAAAATGCAAGTTTGTAGTAGTACTGTAAATTTGCATTTTCTGCCTCCATAAGGTATACTTGAAGTTGTGAAATACATTCATCGTAATATTGAGCCGTTGATTCAGGAAGGTGTCGCCTCGTTCCCCTGTATAGCGGTAACCGGTCCGCGGCAATCGGGAAAATCTACACTGCTCATACATACCCTGAAAGGCTATAAATATGTGACACTTGACGATCCAATTACCCGAGAGCAGGCGATATCAGATCCGCAACTATTACTTGACACACTCGGGACCAAAGTAATAATTGACGAGATACAGCTTGCCCCGCGGATTCTCTCCTATATCAAGATCAGAATTGATTCTGCACGATCAGTGAAGGGGCAATTTGTTTTTACGGGTTCCCAGCAGTTTTCGCTTATCAAGAATCTTGGTGATTCCCTTGCGGGAAGGATCGGACTTTTTGATCTTCTGCCTTTTTCGTTGGATGAACTGAGAAAAGCCGCTCCGCGGAAGACTGTTGCGGAAAGTTTTGTGCATGCGGCGCTTCGTGGTTTGTATCCCGAACCGGTTACGGATGTGACTATCAAACCGGAGCGCTGGTTTGGCTCCTATGTTCAAACCTATCTGGAACGTGACGTGCGCAGTATCTATAACATCGGCAATCTTAGAGACTTTCAGCGATTCATGCAACTGCTTGCGGGAAGAGTTGGGCAACTGCTCAATCTTTCTTCTTTTGCATCTGATTTGGGTGTCAGCGTTTCAACGGTAAAAAGCTGGCTTTCCATACTTGAGGCGGGAAGAATAATCTATCTGCTGCCACCCTATTACAACAACCTCGGTAAGCGTGTGACTAAAGCTCCAAAAGCATATTTCCTTGATATCGGACTTGTCTGCTACCTCACCGGCATACGGGATAAAACTCACCTTTTGCAAGGCCCCCTTGCGGGACCGCTTTTTGAGAACTTCTGTGTTCAGGAAACAGTGAAGCATTTTCTGAATGCCGGTCAGCGACCCCCGCTGTATTATCTGAGAACCAGCAACGACCTTGAAGTGGATTTGCTGATTGAGAAATCTTACCAAGAGCTCATTCCTGTTGAAATTAAACTCAGCAAAACACCCGCGCCTGCCATGGCTGCGCCTGTGATGCGCATAAAAAAGACTTTCGACAAATTGCCGCTGCGAGACGGTTTTCTGGTATCGCTGTCGGAAAAATCCATTCAGCTTACGACTGATGTGAAGGCAGTGCCTCTTGATGACTTTTTGAAACAACTTTGATGGACTCGCAATAAGTCCGAACGTGTCACCTCGAACGAAGAGAGAGGTCTTTCAACTGATTGAAAAACCGGGATTTCTCACTTCGTTCGAAATGACAAATCGAGCGTTTTTCGACTTTTTACGAGACCATCAAATTTGATGGACTCGCAATAAGTCGAATTTAACCGCTGAGACGTAGCCTGCACTTGCGTAGGCGCTCTGCGCCTCTGCGGTGAAAGCTTTTGACATTACGCTCTCCCGGCGTGAGAGGGTGATATGATAGCCGTATTGATTTATAAAATTCACCTAGACCCTCTTACGACAATTGGTATGGTATCGCGTATATGTATTGTATATAAGACAAATATGACTTGCTTTTGCATATTGCATTGTATATAATACAACAATGCTAATTAAGATAGGTCTGGAAATACGCACCGCCCGCAGACTTCGCAAGTTA